>JABUSR010000292.1 GCA_021442645.1 Ruminiclostridium sp. | reverse complement strand
GCCTCCGGTATGTGCGATGCCGGCCGTATCCGCCACCACCTGAAGCACAACCTGTGGCGGGAGGAGTGTTCCGTCGTCTTTGTGGGCTATCAGGGTGAGGGAACCCTGGGCCGCCACCTGCTGGAGGGGGCCAAGAAGGTCCATCTGTTTGGTGAGGATATCGTGGTGAACGCCTCCATCCATAATATCAAGGGCCTGTCCTCCCACGCCGACCGGGACCACCTGCTGGAGTGGATCAGCCAGATTAACGACCCCGCCCCCAGCCATGTCTTCGTGGTCCACGGCGAGGCCCGGGTCACCGAGATCTTTGCGGACTCCCTGCGGGAGCGGGGCATTCCCGCCCATGCGGCCCTGTATGAGGAGGTCTACGACCTGGCAGCCAACAAGATGCTGGCCGCCGGTGTGGAACTGGCACCCAAGAAGATCAGCTTCGAGTCCAGCGGCCGGGTCAATGCGGCCTATCAGGAGCTGGAGGAGACGGCTATGGACCTGATGATTCTGCTGCGGGCCAACAAGGGAAGCCCCAACAAGGATCTCAAGCGGATGACCAACCAGCTGAAGCAGGTTATCGACCAGCTGAAGGTCGTGATGGACCGCTGGAAGGACTGATGCGCAGAGCGCTATGGCCCGGAAGAGGGACATCTGTTCGTTTTCAATAAAAAAAGGACCGCTGCAAAACATTCCGTTTGCAGCGGTCCTTTTACCGTTACAGTTTTTTCTCGAGGCAGACCAGCCGTACGCCGGGGATGCCGTTAAACTCGCAGGGGACGATGCTCACCTCGGTGTAGCCCAGTTTTCGGTACAGCGCCCGGGCGGCCAGGTTGCGCTCGTTGGTGTCCATCCGCAGGAAGGGGCGACCCTGCTCCAGGGCGTAGGCCTCATAGAAATCCACGAACCGGGTGCCCAGGCCCTTTCCTTTTACGGAGGGGGAGACCACCAGGGTGTGCAGGACCATGATCTTCTCGTCGGGGGCGGGGTGCTCCCAGTGGGCATCGGCGTACTCGGGGACCTGCTCCTGATTGATTTTTGCAGCGGCGACCACGGTGCCGTTCTCCTCCAGAACGAACATATCCCCCTTGGCGATGGAGGCTGCAGCGCTCTCCCGGGTGGGGTAGATGCTCCGAATCCACCCGATGGTGGTTAGACCGGCCTCTTCGTTGGTATGGATGGTGTCGTAGATGGCGGCAATGGCGTCCAGGTCGGCAGGGACAGCTTTTCGTACCATGACCATCAGATCCTTTCTCTAGGATGGATGTTCAGGAACAGGATACCACGGATTCCGCTGTTTTTCAACATGAGGCTGTAAAAGAACAAAGAGGGAATTCCGTTTCTTACGTTTTCATGGAGAATTTTCCAAAGAATGGACAAACGCTGCTATCCGTGGTACAATACAACAGAATATACCTTTATACTCCGTCACTGCGCCCTTTGGCGCGGGGACTTTTTGGGAGATGCAAAGCTTGCGAAACGAAATTATGGGTGTGTCCTTTGACAACATCACGTTGGACGAGGCCATCGAACAGGGGGCGGCGCTGGCCCGGGGCCCGGGTTTTTCCTATGTGGTGACGCCCAACCCCGAAATCGTGAACCTGGCCCGCCAGACAAAAGAATATGAGGATATCCTCAACGGGGCCGGGCTGGTCCTGCCGGACGGAATCGGCGTGGTCTACGCGGCAAAAATCCTGGGCTGCCCCCTGAAGGGGCGGGTCCCGGGCATCGACTTTGCCACGGGGCTGCTGGCGCGGCTGGAGGTCAGCGGGCAGCGGCTCTTTTTGCTGGGGGCCAAGCCCGGTGTGGCAGAGCAGGCGGCGGCCAACCTGAAGGAGCAGTACCCCAACCTGGTCATCTGCGGCACCAACGACGGATATTTTCAGGACTCTACCCCTGTGGTGGAGAAGATTCGGGCGGCCGGGGCCGATGTGGTCTTTGTCTGCCTGGGGGCCCCCAAGCAGGAGCGTTGGATGGCCCGGTACGGCCCGGATACCGGTGCCCACCTGATGGTGGGCCTGGGCGGCGTGCTGGATGTCTATGCGGGCAACGTGAAGCGGGCCCCGGAAATCTGGCAGAAGCTGGGGATGGAATGGCTCTACCGCCTCATCCGGCAGCCCAGCCGCATCGGGCGCATGGCTAAGCTCCCCCTTTTCCTGGTAGACGCCCGGAAGGCACGGAAAAAGGAGGGGTCGCGATGAAGGGCACGCTCATTGTCATCGAGGGGACGGACGGCTCCGGCAAGTCCACGCAGTTCCAACGGCTCTGCCGGCGGGCAGAGGCGGAGGGCGTTCCCTTTCAGCGGCTGGTTTTCCCCCAGTATCAGGAGGAATCCTCTGCCCTCATCCGGATGTATCTGGCCGGGGAGTTTGGGGAAAAGCCCGGGGATGTGAATCCCTATGCCGCCTCGGCTTTCTACGCTGTGGACCGGTACGCCTCCTGGAAAAAGGTGTGGCAGGGCCACTATGAAGGGGGCGGTCTGGTGCTGGCCGACCGGTACACCACCTCTAATGCCGTCCACCAGGCCAGCAAGCTGCCCGTTGCCCAGCGGGAGGAATATTTCCGCTGGCTGTCTGAATTTGAATATGACCGCCTGGGTCTGCCGGAACCTGACCTGGTTCTCTACCTGGACCTGCCAACGGAGAAATCCACGGAGATGCTCCGGCAGCGGGAGGCGGACACCAATACCACAGGGGATATCCACGAGACTGACCTGGAATACCTGACCGCCTGCCGGTCGGCCGCCATGGACGCCTGCAGGACCTACGGCTGGAAGATCATCCCCTGCTTAGACGGGCAGGGAGACCTGCGCACCATTGAGGATATCCACCGGGAAATCTGGCAGGAGGTCAGCCCCCTGCTGAAGAAAAAGGAGACCTGAGACATGGGAAGCGACATTTCTGAGATAAAAAAAGTTCTGCGCAGCCAGATTCGCGAGGCGCTGGCTGAGCTTACCGAGGAGGAGCGGGCCTGGTCTGACCGGGAATTGTGCAGTCAGTTCCTTCAGCACCCCGCTCTGGAGAAGGCACAGACCGTCCTCCTGTACTGCGGCGTGGGTACGGAGATCCGCACGGACGCCATCCTGGAGGAACTGCTCCGGCAGGGAAAGCGGGTGTGCATGCCCCGTTGCCTTACCGATACGGAGATGGCGGCCTATGCCATCACAGGAATGGAGGACATGGAGCCCGGTGCCTACAACATCCCTGCTCCTAAGCTGACCTGCCCTAAGGTGGAGCGGGAGGAGATCGACCTGATCCTCACCCCCGGCCTGAGCTTTGACAGCCGCGGCGGCCGCCTGGGTCAGGGTGCGGGATACTATGACCGTTACCTGGAAGACTACGAGGGAGATACCATCGGCCTCTGCCGGGAGGATTTCTTCCAGATCAACCTGCCCAGGGAGCCCCTGGATATGTGGGTCAAGTATGTGATTACCGAGGAAGGTCAGGTCTGGCCCTATCGGCCGGAATGACCCCGAGACTGAATTCCTGAACATCTGGAGCAGATAGGAGGAAAGGAATGGAACGAGACAGAAGATACTACGACGACTACGACCGGCCCCGGGACAGAGACCGGGACCGGGTCTATGACTGGGATAGAGACCGAGACAGAGAGAGAGACCGGAACAGAGACCGGGACAGAGACAGAAACAGGAGCCGGGAGAACGAGAGACGGCGTACCCAGCCGCCCCGGGGCACCAAGAAGAAAAAGAAGAAACGCTCTGCCCTCTCCAACTCCATGATCTACATTCTCATGGTCTGCGGCGTGTCCGCCATCCTGGCTGTGCTGTGCTGGACAATGGCCAATGACATGCTGGCACTGAATAAGGAGCAAACGGAAGCCGTCATCACCATCAAGGATGAAAAGGACTTTGGCAATGTGGCCGACCAGCTGAAGGACAACGACATCATCAACTACAAGTTCCTGTTCCGGCTCTTTGCAACATTTTCCGGTAAGACGGATGACATTGTAGCCGGCCAGTACAGACTGGACACCAGCATGGACTACAGTGCTATCCTCAATAACCTGAGCTCCCGGTCGGTGAGCCGCATGACCACCGAGGTGACCATACCGGAAGGCTACAGCATGGCCCAGATATTCAGTCTGCTGGAGAAAAAGGGCGTCTCCACTGTGGAGAAGCTGGAGGATATGGCGGCTACCCACGACTACGCCTTCTCCTTCCTGCAGGATATCCCTCTGGGCGAGCCCACCCGGCTGGAGGGCTATCTCTTCCCGGATACCTACACCTTCTATCTGGGTGAGGACCCCAAGTATGTCATCAACAAGATGCTGGTGAACTTTGACGCAAAGGTCACGGACGCCATCCGCGAGCAGATCACGAACAAGGGTAAGACCATCGGGGAGATTATCAACGTGGCCTCTATGATTGAAAAGGAGACCGACGGCACAGACCGTGCGACCATCGCATCGGTTATCCAGAACCGTCTGAACAATCCCAGCGGCGGTACCCAGGGCTATCTGCAGATCGACGCCACTATCCAGTATGTCCTGCCGGAAGGCGAGATCGTGTCGGAAAAGGACTATCAAACCGTTGAGAGCCCCTACAATACCTATCTGAACAAGGGGCTGCCCCCTGGGCCCATCTCCAACCCCGGTCTGGCCTCTATCATGGCGGCTATCAACCCGGATAAAACCAACTACTTCTACTATGCTCTGGGTGAGGACAAGGTCCACCACTTCTTTGCAACCTATGCAGAGCACCAGGCCTTCCTGAACAGTTGATGGAGGGATCGGTGAGAAAGAAATTGGAACTGCTGGCCCCGGCAGGGGACTGGGAACGGCTGGAAATGGCGGTGGCCTACGGCGCCGACGCCGTCTACCTGGCCGGGACGACCTTCGGGATGCGCTCCTTTGCGGGGAATTTTTCTCCGGAGGAGATGAAGCGGGCGGTGGCCTTCTGCAGAGCCCACGGGGTGGATGCCCATGTGACCTGCAACACGATGCCCCGCAACGAGGAAATTGCCCGCCTGCCCCAGTGGCTGGAACTGCTGGAGGAGTCCGGTGTCACTGCCGCTATCCTGGCCGACGTAGGCGTGCTGGCCATGGCAAAGAAATACGCCCCCTCGGTGAAGATCCACATCAGCACCCAGGCCAGCGTGGTGAACTATCAGGCGGCCAGGGCCTGGTATGAGCTGGGGGCAGACCGGGTTATCCTGGCCCGGGAGCTCACCCTGCCAGAAATCGCTGAAATCCGAGCGAAGACCCCCCGGGAACTGGAAATTGAGACCTTTGCCCACGGGGCCATGTGCGTCTCCTACTCCGGTCGGTGCCTGCTGTCTAACTATATGACCGGCCGGGATTCCAACCGGGGCGCCTGTGCCCAGCCGTGCCGGTATCAGTACTCCCTGGTGGAGGAAAAACGGCCCGGCGAGTACTTTGATGTGTACGAGGACGAGAAGGGCACCTACATCATGAACTCCCGGGACATGTGCATGATCGACCACATCCCCGACCTGATTGATGCGGGGGTGGACTCTCTGAAGATCGAGGGGCGAGCCAAGTCGGCCTACTACGCTGCCATCGTCACCGGGGCCTATCGCCATTGTATCGACGATGTGCTGGCCGGTCGCCCCCTGGACCCGGTGTGGAGGGACGAGGTGGAGAAGGTCAGCCATCGGCACTATTCTACCGGCTTTTTCTATGGGGAGCCCGGCCAGATCACATCAAGTGCCCGGTATATCCGGGACTGGCAGGTGGTGGCCGTGGTGGAATCCTGCGACGAAAACGGCCTGGCGGTGGCCTCCCTACGGAACAAATTTGCAGCGGAGGATGTCATTGAACTGGTGGGGCCGGACACTCGACCTGTGGAGTTCCGGGCCCCAATCATGGAAGATATGGAGGGGGCGCCCCTGCAGGAACCCCGCCACCCCCAGATGAAGTTCAAAATCCAGCTTCCCTGCTGGGCCCCACCGCTATCCTTCCTGCGGGCCTGCAGGGAGAACTCCTAACCGTGAAAACGGATGCCGGGCAGCGCTGTGCGCCATCCGGTGTCCTGTGTGATCCCCGCGAAAAGAAGAGCAGCAAGCGCTGCGCCGGAGAGATTGCATAACGGGCGCGATATAGAATACATGAAGATACAAAAGCCTGCCGGCCCTTCTTTCGGGTCGGCAGGCTTGTATTTTTTCCGTGAAGCTGTGCGGTGGTTGGTCTAAAGGGTGGGCGTGCAATGGCATAGGGACACCGAAGAGAGACATCATACTGAAATCCGATTAAAACAAGACAAGAATTGGCTTGTTTTAATAGCCTCCGCAG
>JABUSR010000067.1 GCA_021442645.1 Ruminiclostridium sp. | reverse complement strand
GGCCTCACCGCCTGCGGGCAGGCCCCCCAACCCCAGGAGCCCGAACCCGAGCCCGCAGCCGACACCGAGCCTGTAGAGAATTCCTCCCTCTCCCGGCTGCAGGCCAGACTGGCGGAGAAAAACGCCGCCTGCGGCATCGCCTTTCTGGGCAACCTCAACGGGTACGACAGCCTGAAGGACCTGATAGCCGATAGCCCCTGTTCTGAGGTCTTTCCCTTCCTGCCGGACATCCCCGATGGCCGAATCGTCACCCAAGAGGGCTCGGAGGTCTACTGCCTGGTCCCCCGGGACCCTGACGCCGCCCTCACCGTCCGGGAGTACCTGACGGATGAGGCTGGGGAATTCTCCCCCGGCCGGATTCTCTATGCAGGGGACGGCCAGCCGGTAATCCTGGTGTGCAATGTCAGCGATGTCGTCCCCAACCTGATTGCCGCCCTCACCCTCCCCGGTGGTGAGTCCCTGGAGATTATCCCCACCCTGAGCCTGTGTGACGGTACCGTCGTGGTCCCGGAGGGCTCCGGCCTCTATGACTTCAGCAGCTACCCCGACGCCCCCAAAGGAGGCGACGACGTGGATTTCCTGGGCAGCTGGTCGGCCACAGCGTCTGTGGACGGCACCGACGTCCTCTGTGAACTGGACTTCCGGGCAGACGGCACCATGACCTATCGGGTCGGTGACCCCAACACGGAAGGAACGAACGTCCTGGAGGGCACCTTCTATGTACTGGACAGCAACAGCCAGTACCCGGCAGGTTCTGTCCTCTTCGAACTGACCCCCGCCACAGATGCTGCGGGCAGTTCCCTCTGGGGCATCTACACCCTGACCGTCGGCAAGGACACTCTGACAGTGGCCCCCGTCTCCGGCGACCCCCTGCTGCAGGGCTTCGAGTCAAAGGAGCTCCGCTTCCTCCCCCACTGAGCCAACCCCATCAGAACGACACGGGCGAAGATACCATACGGCATCTTCGCCCGTTTTTCTTCCCTGCCCACAGGGCAGCGCTTCGTCTTGTTTTATACGGCTTTTATACGGCTTTGAACTGCGCCTGCAAAGGCGCCTGGCCGAGGCCGTAACGCTCCTGCCAGACCTTGGCCGCCCAGGACGGTGCTATGACGGCAGCCCGATCTCCGTGCGCCGCCATCCAGCCCCAGAACCGGGGGCCCACCACCACATCGGCAGTAACGGTAAAATTCTCCCCCTCGGGCACGAGGACGGCCTCTTCTCCCAGTTGGTCCAGGACCTCCCCCGCCAGGCTCTTGCAGCAGCGGAGTCGGATTCGCTCCCGCCGGGCCGGCTCCAGGCCGAAGGGCACCGATGTCCACAGCCCGGCATCTGTCTCCGGTCCCTGGGCGGGCATGCCGGTGTTTACCACCTCGTCCATCCGGTCGGGCCGATAAATCCGCAGGGTCCGGTCCCGGTGGTCCCAGGCCAGCAGATGATAGTCCTCCCCGGACCAGATCAGGCCCTTGGGTGTGACCACCCGCCGGGGGCCGGCTGCCACCCGGCATTTGTCCCGGTCGTAGACCACGGGAACAAAGCTGATGGCCTTGCGGCTCTGCAGGGCGGCGTGGATGCGGTCGATAACGGTGCGGACCTCGTCCGGGTGGGCGGCGGAGCGGTGGCGGACAGCCACAGGACGCCGGAGCCCCTCCCGCTGTTGCCGGGGGGCCAGGGCAGCCAGCTTATCCAGCAGAGCCTTTCGCTGCTCCTCCGGGAGCCATCGGTAGACGGACACCGCATCAATGATGGCACGCAGCTCACCGGAGGAGAAGTCCCGGCGGCCCACATACCAGCCTCCCCCGGCGCCGGCCCGGAAGGTCACATCCAGCCCATGCTTCCGCAGGGCGGCCATGTCCCGGTAGATACTCTTACGCTCGGCAGCGACCCCGTAACGGGCCAGCCGCGTGACCAGATCGGCCAGGGGCAGCGGATGCTTATCGTCGGTCTCCTCCTGCAGGATGCGAGCCAGCAGCAGGGTGCGGTCCCGCTGGTCGGTATGCTTTCCCATTTTGTGGTCCCTCCTTCGCTTTGTTTCTTTCATTATAGAACGTCCGTTCTATTTTTGCAAGAAAAAGTTTACAGGCAGGTGTCCAAAAAATGGGAGCCGCAGGTCACTCCCAGCCCTTCCAGACCTCGGGGCAGCTCCCCACGGTGGCCTGCTTTCCGTTGCGGACGATAGGCGTCCGCAGAAGGGTGGGGTCCTCCAGGAGCTTTTCCACCTTGGCCTCCTGGTGGGCCAGGTAGTGGAGAAGGGCGGCGTCAGGGTGTTTCTCATCGATGAGGTCCTCCAACGTCACCGACCGGAGAACGGAGGCCAGTTCCCCCTTGCTGATGCCGTACTTTTTCAGGTCGATGTACTGGTATTTGATGCGCCGCTCCTTGAAGTAACGCTCGGCCTTTTTCGTGTCGAAGCACTTGGGTTTGCCAAAAATTTGGATATTCATAGGGTGTTCCCCTTTCTTCCCGTTTTTCTCAGAGTACCACACTTGAGCCCTCTTGCCTATAGGGCGGGAAAAATATGTATACTTTTTCTGCATTTGGTGCTATACTATATAAGATATGATTTGGGTGGCCCTTCGGCGGCGCGCCCCATTTTTGAAAAAACATCCATCGGCACCCGCCATCGGGGGAGGCCGGGCAGACCCACCGCGGGACAGGGCGGTCGGGCGAGGTCGGCTTCCTTCCGGATTTCTGTACCCTTTTCCGGGAATGCAGGGCGGCGCGCCCGCGGAACTTTTGAGCAAAGGAGCTATCATGGCAGAAAAACTGAAAATTATCCCTCTGGGCGGCTTGAACGAGATTGGCAAGAACCTCACGGTCTACGAGTACGGCAACGACATCATCGTGGTAGACGTGGGCATGGGATTCCCCGATGTGGACATGTACGGCATCGATGTGGTCATCCCCGACGTGAGCTATCTCATCAAGAACAAGGAAAAAATCCGGGGTATCTTCCTCACCCACGGCCACGAGGACCACATCGGCGCGCTGCCCTACGTGCTGCGGTCCTTTACTGCGCCCATTTACGCCACCCCCATGACCCTGGGGCTGGTAAAGCTCAAGCTGGAGGAGCACAAGTTGCTGGACACCACTGAGCTGATTACCTGCGAGGCCGGGGATATCATCAAGGCGGGCAAGTTCTCCGTGGAGTTCATCCACGCCAACCACTCCATCGCCGATGCGGTGAGCTTCGCCATCAAGTGCCCCGTGGGCACCGTGGTCCACACCGGCGACTTTAAGATCGACCCCACTCCCATCAAGGGCAAGATGATGGACCTCACCCGCCTGGGCGAGCTGGGCCGGGAGGGCGTGCTGGCCATGCTGGCCGACTCCACCAACGTGGAACGCCCCGGCCACACCCGGTCGGAGCGTGCCGTAGGCTTCAGCTTCGACGGTCTCTTCAAGGGCTGTAAGGAGCGCATCATCGTCACCACCTTCGCCTCCAACATAGACCGCATCCAGCAGATCATCCAGGTGGCCGCCCGCTATGGCCGCCGGGTGGCCATCACCGGCCGGAGCATGGAGAAATCCATCCGGGTGGCAGTGGAGCTGGGCTATACCGAGATCCCCGAAGGGGTCCTGGTGGACATCAACCAGATCAAATCCCTGCCCAAGGACAAAATCTGCATCATCACCACCGGCAGCCAGGGCGAGGCCATGTCTGCCCTCTTCCGCATCGTATTCTCCACCCACAAGCAGGTGGAAATCCAGCCCGGCGACCGGGTCATCCTCTCCTCCTCGGCCATCCCCGGCAACGAGACCGCTGTGAGCACCATCATCAACGAGCTCTACCGGAAAAATGCCGAGGTGGTCAACGAGTTTGCCGGTCCCCTCCACGTCTCCGGCCACGCCTGCCAGGACGAGCTGAAGATCGTCCACGCCCTGGTTCGCCCCAAGTTCTTCTTCCCCGTTCACGGGGAGCAGCGGATGCTGAAGACCCACGCCAAGGTGGCCGCTGAGATGGGCGTCCCCGAGAGCAACATCCTCATCGGCGATGTGGGCCGCATCATCGAGCTCACCCCCAACTCCGCCCAGCTGGCGGGGACTGTACCCTCCGGCCGGGTCTTCGTGGACGGCTACGGCGTGGGTGACGTGGGCAGCGTGGTCCTGCGGGACCGCCGCCACCTGGCCGAAGACGGTGTCATCGTGGTGGTGGCCTCCCTCTCCGCCCAGGACGGCCAACTGGTCTCCGGGCCGGACATCATCACCCGGGGCTTCGTCTATGTGAAGGAGTCCGAGGACCTCATGGAAGAGCTCCGACTTGTCGCCCTGGAGGCCCTGGAGGACTGCCAATACCGGAATATTAAGGACTGGTCCACCATCAAGTCATCTGTGAAGGGAGAACTCTCCCGCCACCTCTATAAGAAGACCAAGCGCAGCCCCATGATCCTCCCGGTGATCATGGAGGTATAACCCTGACAAACCGTACCCCTCTGAAGAGCCCCCGATCCAACTTGGACCGGGGGCTCTTTTCTGTGCAAGTGCCTTTCCCGGTTCGGGCTGTTTTCCCTGAGGGTCCCTCTTGGCCCCCATCCGAAAATCCACATAACATACAAATCGAAACCCCTTGATTTACAAGATTTTCTCAGGCAAAAAGGCAAGAAAAAACAACAAAAAACATTGCCAAAGCTGCGGCAATGTGGTACCCTTTTATAAAGTATACCCATGGACCTCTGAGGGCAAAACCTCTGAGGGCAAAACCTCTGAGGGCAAACCCGGTGGACTCAGAGGAAAAGCAACCGTAAAAGCCTCCTTTGAGTCTGCCCAAGACGAAAAGGAGGCTTTCCTATGGCAAAAACAAGGCGCAAAATTCTCAGCATTCTGCTCTCGCTGGCCATGGTGGTCAGTCTGTTCCCCGGGGTCAGCATGACCGCAGCGGCGGCAGAGGAGGAGACCACCCATATGCACGCAGTCAGTGCGGACTGCTCTATCACAGGTTCAGAGGTGGTGTCCTTCCAGCCCCTCCCTGCAGATATCGGCAGTATTGACACGGCCGGAACGTATTACTACTATCTGGACGAGGACGTCACTCTCACCTCGACCATGGAAATCGGGAATGGAGTTATTGTCAACCTCTGTCTCAATGGCAATGTGCTCAAACGCAATGTGCTCAAAGGGGACGACTGCGGTTCGGTGATCAGTGTGTCCGAGGGCGGGGAGCTGAACCTCTGCGACTGCTGCGGCCATGATGAGCCCCATTATTTTTATACCGCAGACCCATCGGCCCTGAATGGTGCCCCATGGACCTTGACTGAGCAGACCACGGGCGATAATATCACCGCCGTCACCGGCGGCGTCATCACCGGCGGCAAGGGGCAGTATGGCCACGGCGGCGGCGTGTACAACGGGGGTACCTTCACTATGTACGGCGGCAGCATTGTGGGCAACATTTCATATATTGACGGCGGCGGCGTGTGGAATGGTAGCGGTGCCTTCACTATGTACGGCGGCAGCATCACTGACAACAGTTCGTTCAACGGCGGTGGCGTGTACAACAACGGCGCCTTCTCTATGGCCGGCGGCAGCATCACGGGCAACTTCGCAATGGAGGGAGGCGGCGTGTTCAACAACGGGACATTCAGCATGACCGGCGGAAATATCACGGGCAACAGTTGCGACGGCGTACGTACCTACGGAACCCTCAACGTCTCCGGCAGCGTTGTGATTGCAGGAAATAGAAATGGCCCCATCGCCTATAACGTCTATCTGAATGCGGATCCACAGAACGAAAGGGCCATCAAGCCACTCAATGTGGTTGCTCCCCTGACTGCCGGGGCGTCCATTGGCGTCACTGTGGACTCCTCTTTTACCCCCACGGTGGAGAATCCTGTGGCTATCACCGGCGCCAACAGCGCTGATTACAGCAACGAATACTTCTTCAGTGATAAGTCTGCGTATGTCACCTTTAACGGCGGTGACAATGTGGTCCAGTTGAAACCGGGCCACAAACATGCGCTCGGTACAGGGGCGGACTTGGTGGTCTTTGATAAGCAGATTACGTCTGCCGGCGGCACCCTTACCACTGGCAACTACTATCTGACCGAGGATCTCTACCTCTTCTCCAATCACCTGACTATTACAGGAAATGTAAACCTCTGCCTCGGTGGCAATCGGCTCGAAAGTACGCGCAGTGGGCCTGTAATCACGGTGAAAAGCGGTGCAGTTCTCAACATCTGTGACTGCAACAGCGGCGAACGCATCCACAGCTTTAGGGCTCCCAGCAACGATGGGCAGACCCCAGCCGCAGGGATGTGGGTCCTGG
>JABUSR010000108.1 GCA_021442645.1 Ruminiclostridium sp. | reverse complement strand
TCTTCGAGCCGGAGATCGACGGCCGTTCGGGATTCTTCTTTCTGGACAAGAACGGGATGCCTATGGTGGCCCTGCACTGGGAGCATTACTTCCAGCATATCCGTGCCAAGTATAACGCCCACTACAAAGAACCGCTGCCGATTATCACCCCGCACGTCTGCAGACACACCTTCTGCTCAAAGATGGCAAGGGCAGGCATGAACCCGAAATGCCTGCAGTATATCATGGGACATTCCGAGATCGCAGTCACTATGAATACCTACACCCATCTGACCTTTGACGACGCAAAGAAGGACATGAAGAAGGTTCTTGCAGAAGCATCTATGGCCTGACGACAGGCAGAAAACCGAGTAGTAATTTAGTCGGGGAAAGCCGATTTTGACTAAAATTTTACTACTTTCTGACTAAAAACAGGTCGTAAAAAAGTGGTAAAATGCGGCGAAATGCGATCCGCACAGCAAAATTCCGGGAAAGACAAAATACTGAAAAACCCTGTAAAATCAAGGTTTTTCGACGCTTTTTGAGGGAGATTTCAAGAATGATAAAAATACTCTTTGTTTGCCACGGCAATATTTGTCGGAGTCCTATGGCAGCATGTGTCCTGCAGGATATGGTGGATAAGGCGGGGAGAGCGGAGGAGTTTCTTGTTGACTCTGCCGCCACAAGCCGGGAGGAGCTCGGCAACCCTATCTATCCGCCCGCCGTGCGAAAGCTGAAGGCGGAGGGAGTCTCCCTATCTTCCCACCGGGCCATCCAGATGACCCGAGCAGACTATCAAAAATACGACCTGCTGCTGGGGGCAGACAGTGCGAACATCCGTAACATGGCGCGCATTGCCGGGGGAGACCCAGAGGGGAAAATCCATCGGCTGTTGGATTATTCCGAGCGTCCCCGGGACATTGCTGACCCCTGGTACACCGGAAACTTCGACGTGACCTTTGACGACATCGTGGAGGGGTGCCGGGCCCTGCTGGCGTCCCTGGACAGGGATAGACAGTAAGCAGGGCTACACAAACAAACAGAAACAACAGGCCGGCGCAGAGCATGAAAATGCTGTGCGCCGGCCTGTTGCTTTGGATAAAGAAGGAGGTTCGGATCAATATTTTTTCTTGACGGCAAAGACCAGGCCTGCGGCCAAGACCAGAACCGAAACGCCGATTCCGATCCATCCGGTCATGGCTTGCCCCGTCTGTGCAGGCGCAGGGTCGCTGTTCCCCTGGCCTTCCGGTGTTCCGCCGCTTGCGGTGTCCGGCATGGAGGGGGGCGTGGTGCCGTTGCCGGGGGTAAAGGTCTCGCCGTCCCCCTGACCCTCCGGGGTCCCGCCGCTTGTGGTGTCCGGCGTGGAGGGCGGCGTGGCGCCGTTACCGGGGGTAAAGGTCTCGCCGTTCCCCTGGCTTTCCGGTGTTCCGCCGCTTACGGCGTCCGGCATGGCAGGGGGTGTGGTGCCATCACCGGGGGTAAAGGTCTCGCCGTTCCCCTGGCCTTCCGGTGTTCCACCGCTTACGGCGTCCGGCAGGGCAGGGGGGGTGGTGCCATCACCGGGGGTAAAGGCATCGGTGCCTTCGGCATCTTTGCGGTTTTCTCTGCCACCCATGCCGCCGCCCATGGTGCCCATGGCGGAGAGGTTCAGGTTTCCGGTGTCCACGGCGGTGTTATCTCCGCTGAGCTGGAGGGCGACTGCCTCCCCGCGGAGGGTAACGAAAGAGGTGAGGGCATCGATGCCGGATTCAAATTCCTCCGCTGTGCAGAATTTCGTGGGATCTTTTTCCACATAGGGCCGGATGAGGTCGGCAGTCTCTGCAATCAGGGATGCCAGATCTCCGTCCGTGAAGTACTGCTGAAGGAAGTCGGAGAAGGCCTCGTGGTACTGTTGGGTGTAGGTTTCGTCCGCAAAAATCCACCCCAGCATCGGCCGGTCGTCCACATTGCCGCCGGAAACGGGGCTGTCGATGGAGGCATTCACAACGGAGGAGGCCTGCCCACCCTGGAAGGTACCGAAGGCCAGGTTGTAATCCCAGGGAATCATGCTGAGTTTCCCGTACGATTCGTGGAGGTAGTAGTTGTGAATCATGCTCCCCGTGTAGCTGTCGCCGTTGCATACGAAGTTGTGCACAACAAAGTAGCGGATGACCTGGTCCATGTCTACGGTGCGCTCCAGGTCGCTGTAATCGCTCAGATTTTTCAGGGAGGCGATGAGCCGCGCCTTGTCGGATTCGGTGACATCGGTTTTAGCATTGCTGAAAATGTTGGGGTAGCTGTCGGGGTCGTCGTCGATGTATTTCAGCTTCACATCGTCGCTGCCCATGCCGCCACCCATGCCTCCGCCCATGCCGCCTGTCGGCATGGCAGCTGCGGAGCTGTCGGAGGCTTCCGTTATCTGCGGGGGATTGCTCTGCTGGGAGTCACTGCTGCCGTTCCGCAGGGAGGGCATCGTGCTGTTTTTACCCGGCTGACTGGGCATCGTGCCGCTTTCGTTTGTCTGGCCAGGCATCCCCCGGGGCGCTCTACCTCCCTGGGAAGGCTGGGGCAGGCTACTGTCTGATGTCTGCGGCACCGTGCCTTCAGAGGGGGCAGGCGTTGCGCCGGTCTGGGCCTGGACTTCCTCGGTGCCGTTTAAAGATGCAGAGGAGGAGGTTTCGTCAGTGGTCCCGGCGTTGGAAGGCTTGAAGTCCATGTCGTCCATGTTGAAATCCTTTCCGTTGCCCCGGCCGCCGCCGAAGCCGATGCTGTCGGGCTTGTAGAGCTCGCCGGTGCTGCTCCCGTAATTGCGGGCCAGGAAGGAATCCTCTACGCCCTCCACGGCGAGATACAGGCCCCAGTCCTCACCGTTGACGGTGATGTACACGAAGCTGCACAGAGGGGAGTCTACACCGAAGTCACCCATCATCCGGTACACCAGGTAGTCTTTCATCATGGTGTTATCCTGAATCAGGTTGTTCAGGCAGAGCTTGTCGAGGCCGTAGTAGCTTTTTCCCTTTTCGTATTGGTCAAATTCCAGCTTGAGGCTGTACCGCTGGCTACCCATGGATTTCACGCTGGACAGAGAGGTGTTGCCCTTGGCCCGAATCCCGATGTTCTCATAGGACTCTCCGTCGATGACCGCTGTACAGAGGGAGTACTCCTCATTTTCGCAGGTCTCCAGGAAGGAATCCCAGTCGTCCATGACCAGGTCAATGGTGTGCACGGAATCGGTGCTGAACAGACGGCTCTCATAGCCCAGGGAGCCGTCTGCGGCAGGGATCCCCAGGGAAGTTCCGTTCATGAGCAGAACCGTCAGGATGAGGAGCACGGCAACGGCGGCAAGACACAGCTTGTTCAAATGTTTGCTCGTTGACATGGTGCGGCCTCCTTAGCCCATATAGTCTCCGTTGTAGCTGACCAGAACGGTGCTGTGCACGCCGGGCAGGTCAGAGAGCTCGTTGACGAAGTCGGTGTTGTCGTCCTTCAGACGAATCTCCAGGTTGAGCTCCACCAGGTCCCGCTGGGCAGACTTGCTTTTGACCACGCAGCGCTCCACCTGATTCTGCAGGTAGTCCATTGCCCGGGTCTCAGCATCGTGGTTTTCACAGGTGAGGACCACAATGTAGGGATTTTTGTGGGATTTGCGATTGACGAAGAGGAGCAGAATGAGGCCGATGATGACGCTGCCGATAACGGCCAGAGGAATCATACCGGCGGCGAGAATGATGCCGACGGCAATGGACCAGAAGAGGAAGGCAATGTCCAGGGGTTCTTTGATGGCGGTGCGGAAGCGGACGATGGATAGTGCGCCCACCATGCCCAGAGAGAGTACCACGTTGGAGGTCACGGCGAGGATTACCTGAGAGGTGATCATAGTCAGGGCGATGAGAGTCACACCAAAAGAGGAGGAGTACATGACGCCCTGATAGGTCTTTTTGTAGATGTAGAAGATGAAGAGGCCGATGCCGAAAGAAAAGACGAGGGTGAGCAGGATGTCGAGAATGCTAACGGCGGATACCGTGTCGAGAAAGCTGGATTTGAAAATGTCCTGGAATGTCATAGGGGTTACTCCTTTCAGCCGTAAACACGGCACTGTGCATATTTTGAAAAGGCGGCCATCCGTCGGCCGGGAATGGTCACGGCGTCCCGGACGAAGTCCGGGAGAAATTCGTCCCATTTTACCTCGAGGATGACGGGGGAGCCTCCTGCGGGGAGGGTGATGACATCGGGGTTCAGAAAATCGGTGCGAAAGGCGCCGGTTCGAATGTTGTAATCCAAGGTCACCCGGACATTTCCCGGCCCGAAGACAAAGGGCTCCCGGGTATAATCCACGATGGTCTTGGGCCTCAGGCCCTGCAGCAGCATTTTATGGTACAGTTCCCGGCACAGGGCTCTGTCGCCGGACAGCATCCAGTCCAGGTCCCCGCACAGAAGGAGGCGGGCCTCCTCCTCTGAGATAGAACAGCGCTCTTTGGCGCACAGGCCGTTGACCTTGGTCTTTTTCTCCAGAGAGATTTGGGAGGCATCTCCGTTATATAGGCGAAGACGGAATTTCTCCCGTCGGTTGACACCGTCGAGTTTCTCCCGCAGGGCTTTGTCCGACAGGGTGTCAAAGTAGAGACTCCGTACCTCGTACTTGCCGCCTGCGGCATGGCTGTCCCGCTGCATGACGGCAGACAGACGCATCCGAAGCGTCAGCAGGTCGGCCTGGTTGATCTCATGTTTCCACTCATGGCGATACTTCATTGTGTGCTGATTCACGCTCCTTTCCTAGGATTTAACCGGGATCTTACCCATAGTTTAATTCCTGATTCTGAAAAGACGCTGAAAACAAGTGTGAACAATATGTGAACCTTCAAATTTTCAGCTTCATTTCAGACCCGGCTGTTAGTATAATTAAAAATGCAACCGCTGTGTGGAGGTGCCGATATGCGTGTGCTGATCATTGAGGACGAAAAACTTCTGGCAGATACCATAAAAATCATGCTGGAAAAGAAAGGTTTCGAGGTGGAGGCTGTCTATGATGGGACCACCGGGGAGGAGTACGCAGAACTGGGCGTATACGACCTGCTGATTCTTGACGTGATGATGCCGGGCATGAACGGGTACCAGGTTGCCCGGGAGGTGCGGGCCCGACACATCGGCACACCAATCCTGATGCTGACGGCAAAGGCCGACCTGGAGGACCGCATCATCGGCCTGAACGCAGGGGCAGATTACTACCTGACCAAGCCCTTTGATAACCGGGAGCTCATGGCCTGCATCAACGCCCTGCTCCGGCGGCAGGGGGCGCAGGTGGACGAAGTCGCCATGGGAAATACCACCCTGGACCTGAGTTCCGCCACCCTCTCCTGCGGGGAGAAAAACATCAGCCTTTCCGCCAAGGAATTCAACATCATGCGGCTTCTGTTGGCCTCCGGCAGGAGCAACCTCTCCAAGGAGGCCATCCTGGCCAGGGTCTGGGGGTTTGATTCTGACGCGGTGGAGAACCATGTGGAGGTCTACATCGGGTTCCTGCGCAAAAAGCTGAAGGCTATCGAGTCCGACCTTCGCATCGTGTCTGTTCGAAAACTGGGGTATCACCTGGAGGTGGGCGGCGATGATTAAGCGTCTGCGAATAAAATTCGTGCTCATTATTATGGGCGTTGTCCTCATTATGCTGGGCATCATTTTCGGCCTGATTTTTTACTTTACCCGTGCCGGGCTGGAAACGGAGAGCCTTCAAATGATGCGCGCCATTGCCAGCGAGCCCTTCCTGATGGAACCGCCGGGCCAAATGGAACGGCCGGAACAGAACGTCCGTCTGCCGTACTTTGTGCTCCATGTGGGGCCCGATGGGGAATTGCACGCTACCAACGGCGGGTACTATGACCTGACCGACCAGGCCTTCCTGGAGAGCGTGGCGTCAGAGGCTGTGGCCACGGGCAAGCAGCACGGCGTGATATCCGACTATGACCTTCGGTTCTATAAGCAGGAAACGCCGGGAAAACAGTGCCTTGTGTTTGCAGATATCTCCAGCGAGCGGGCGACCCTGGAATCCATGGCCAGGACCTGCGCTGCCATCGGCGCCCTGAGCCTCCTGGCATTTCTGGGTATCAGTGTTGTACTCTCTAAGTGGGCAGTGCGGCCCATCGAGCAGGCCTGGGAGCAACAGCGCCAGTTTGTGGCGGACGCCTCCCATGAACTGAAGACGCCGCTGGCAGTCATTCTGACCAATGCAGAACTGGCCAACAGCGGAGAGTACGCCGAAGAGGAGCGGGGGCAGTTTATTCGCAATATTCTCATCATGTCCGGTCATATGAAACTGTTGGTGGAGCAGATGCTGGAGCTCTCCCGTACAGACAGAACGCCGAACCGGGGAGAGGAGCAGACTGTGGATCTCAGCGGGGTCATCGCCAATGTGGCCCTGACCTTTGAGGCGTCTCT
>JABUSR010000075.1 GCA_021442645.1 Ruminiclostridium sp. | reverse complement strand
GTCTCATACGAAATCGACGCCTCTGCGGAGACGATTAAAACAAGCCAATTCTTGTCTTGTTTTAATCGGATTTCAGTATGAACTTACATTGTCTCGGCGCAGGAGGAATTTTTGACCGGCAGTACAAGCCAGACAGTTCCAATAGCGGGGAATCGGTCGCGTTTTCCGGGAAGGAGGCGGTCAATCCAGCAGCCCCAGACGGAAGAGTCGGGTGGCCATCTCCTGGCTGCCCATCACCCAGAGCAGGTCTCCGGCCTGGAGCGTCAGGCTGCTTTCCGGATTGGGGATGGGAAGTCGGTCTCGCTCCAGACCAATGAGGAGAGCACTCCACTCCTCTTTGATGAGGCTGTCCCGAATGGTCTTGCCCTGCTGGGGCAATTCACTGCCCAGGTGGACACCGCAGCAAAGGAGCTGTCGGGACTCTGGAATGTTCCCCTGGCCTTCAATGTAGGCCTTCAGTGTGCAGGGGGTGCTGCCCTGGACGGGGAGCACGCCATCCTCTGCCTGCTTCCGGCAGAAGTTCTCCAGATTCTCCAGGGTTCCCATGGCCACAATGTGGTCCCGGGAGAGGATCGGCATATAGCCCTCGGGGATGTTGATATGCTTTCGCCCCCGAATGATCTTAACAATGTTGATATGGTAAGTTTTGCCCCACTGGTGCTCCTGGAGGGAGACTCCGTTGCCCGAGTAGCCCTTGGGACAGGTCAGGGTGACAACATAGAGTTGCTCCGTGAGCCAGTGGTGGGCCTCGTCGGTCTGCTCAAAGAGATCCGCCAACCGCCGCTCGTTAAGGTTGGCCAGGAAGCGAGCCTCCACCTGGAGGTGCTGGGTGGCCAGGCGGTTGGACTGGGTGATAAGCCATAGAAGGGGGATGACGCCCAGGGCCATCCACAGAGGGTTGACCTGGAAGAGCAGGAAGGCCGGGAGGACGGCGAGGAAGATGACCAGGCAGATGCGGAAGACCATGAGAATGCTCAGCAGGAGCCGGTTGTAGACGCTCTCCAACCACAGAGCGGCGAAGGAACTCTTCTGGGTGCGGAACATGGCAGTCAGCAGGAAGAGAAGGAGCAGATAGATGACAGCGCAGGCTATGATATCTGCCTTAATGAGGCTCCCGCCCAGCAGGTCAACCAGGAAGGGCTGGAAGGACCGGACACCTAACAGGATGGTACCCACGGCCAGAGTTCCATAGAGCCCCAGGCATTTAAAATAGTCTTTCAGATAGAGGGTAAGAGCGGTGCTCTGGGTGAATTTCTCTGCTTGCTTTCCGGCGCAATATTTGTCCATAGCTGCCAACCATGCGTCCGGCAGGACCCGCTGAAGAAGGGCGGAGAGAGGCTCCGCCAGCTTTAGCAGGAAAGGGGTGGTGAAGGTGGTGATCACGGAAACCGCCACGATGATGGGATAGAGAAAGGCGCCGGTCACCGACAGGGACTGCCCCAAGCCGGCAATGATGAAGGAGAACTCACCCACCTGGGTCTGGGCGGCGGCGGCGTGGAGGGAGGTATCCAGAGGCTGACCGGCGGCCAGACTACCCAGGGTCAGGAAGAGGAGCTTGCCCAGGATAGACACCACTGCCAGTAAAAGGATGGGGAGAATATACTTCCAAATCATGGCCGGCTGGACCATGAAACCCACCGATACGAAGAAAACGCCGCCAAAGAGGTTTTTGCAGGGGGTGATCAGACGCTCCACGCGCTCGGCGTGGAGGGTTCCGGCCAGCAGAGAACCGGCCAGGAAGGCGCCCAATTCGGTAGAAAGACCAATGTACTCGGCCAGGATGGCCATCAGGAAGCAGAAACCCAGAGAGAAAATCAGGAGCATCTCGTCATTCATGACCCCTACCAACCGCTTGGTCAGGGAGGGTACCAAATAGATGCCCAGGATAAGCCAGAGGGCCAGATAGAGCAGGAGAAGGCCGATGTGCTCAGCCAGAGCCAGGCCGCTGATGGAGTGGGACACAGAGATGGTGGAGAGGATAACCATGGCAAAGATGGCGATGATATCCTCGATGACCAGGGTGCCCATGGCAAGCCCGGCAAACTTTTCCTCTTTCAGGCCCATGTCCTCGATGCTTTTCATGGTGATCATCGTAGAGGACATGGCCAGCATGACGCCAAGGAAGACACTGTTCATAACGCCCCATCCCAAGAGGATGCCAAGGAAGAAGCCCACGGCCCCCATACCCAGGGCCTGAATCCCGGCGGAAAGGAAACCGGTGACGCCCACTTCCGCCATTTTGTGGATGGAGAACTCCAATCCCAGGCCGAACATCAGGAAGATGACGCCGATATCGGACCAAATCTCGATGGTGCCCATGTCGTTGATGGTGGGGATAAAGTCCACCACGGGACCGGCCAGGAATCCTGCCAAGATATAGCCCAGCACAGAGGGAAGATTCACTTTTTTACACAGGATTGTGGTGATAGCAGCTAACACCAGAATCACAGTCAGGTCGGTAATGAGAGCGGGAATCTCATGCATGGGGCAGGGCTCCTTTCAAAAAGGTGGTAGAATAATAGTATAGTATATGAGGGGCCATTTTTCAACAAAGGACGGGAAAATTTATGTTCTCCTGCGGGAAAAAATTGTGTTTGCTGACCCGCGCGCGGCAGTCGTCGTACCCGAGCGGGTGACGTTGACAATCGCCCTGGTATATGATACCTTTACCGTAGTATATGATGTAGTAGGAGGGCTTTTTATGCATACTGATTTTCCCAATCTGTGCAGCCGGATGCGCCGGGATATTTTAGAGATGATCCACGCTGCGGGCTCCGGCCACCCTGGCGGATCTCTGTCCTGTGTGGAGATCCTCGCGACCCTCTATTTTGATGTAATGCGCGTGAATCCTGCAAACCCAAGTGATCCTAACCGTGACCGTTTCCTGCTGTCCAAGGGCCACGCAGCCCCTGCCCTGTATTGTGCGCTGGCCCACAGGGGCTACTTTGACCGCAATCTCCTGGCGACGTTGCGCGCCTTTGGGTCTCCTCTCCAGGGGCACCCCCACATGAGCAGTCTGCCCGGGCTGGATTGTTCCTCCGGCTCCCTGGGCCAGGGACTGTCGATTGCCAACGGCCTGGCCATGGCTGCGAAAAAGCAAGGGAAGAATTATCGGACCTACTGCCTGCTGGGCGATGGTGAGCTCCAGGAAGGACAAATCTGGGAGGCAGCCATGACCGCCGCCCACTTCGGCCTGGACAATGTCTGCGTCATCGTCGATAATAACGGCGTCCAGTTGGACGGCAACACGGCCGACATTATGGGTGTGGAGCCCGTTGGTGATAAATTCCGGGCCTTTGGCTGGCATGTGGTGGGGGCCGACGGTCATGACGTGAACGCCCTGCAGCTGGCATTCCGGCTAGCGGGCACCACAAGGGGACGCCCCACCGCCATCATTGCGGAGACAGTGAAAGGCAAGGGAGTCTCCTTCATGGAGAACCAGTGCGCCTGGCACGGGAAGGCCCCCGACAAAGAGGAGCTGGCCGCAGCCCTGGCAGAGATCAAGTGAGGAGGGGAAGACCATGAAAGATGTGAAATACATTCCCCAGCGGGACGGCTACGGCGACGGACTGCTGGAACTCTGTAAGACCAGAGAAGACGTTCTGGTCCTGGATGCCGACGTGGCTGCCTCCACCCGAACAAACTGGATCCGGGATCAGTATCCCGACCACTTCTATAACCTGGGCATCAGCGAGCAGGATATGGTAGGTACTGCTGCCGGCCTGGCACTGGGGGGCATGATCCCCTATGTGTCCACTTACGGCGTATTCCTCTCCGGACGGGCCTTTGACCAGATGCGTACTACCGTGTGCTATAACAACCTGAAGGTCCGCTTCGGCGGTGCCCATGCGGGTATTTCTGTGGGCCCCGACGGGGCTACCCATCAGGCCCTGGAGGATATCGCTTTGGCCCGGGTCCTGCCCAATATGACAGTTATCGCACCCTGCGACAGCGAGGAGACCCGCAAGGCGGTGATCGCTGCGGCCGATATTGATGGCCCGGTCTACTTCCGCTTTGGGCGGGAGGCCGTCCCCGTTATCACCGATAGGGATACGCCATTCCAGATCGGCAAGGCCCGTTTGGTGAACGAGGGGACGTCCTGTGCCGTCTTCGCCTGCGGAGCCATGGTCTATGAGGCCCTGGTTGCAGCTGAGGAGTTGGAGACGGAGGGAATCACCCTCCGGGTCTACGATCTGCACACCATCAAGCCCATCGACGAGGAGGCTATCCTTACGGCAGCCAGAGAGTGCGGCTGTATTGTTACCGCTGAGGAGCACCAGATCAGCGCCGGCCTGTATAGTGCCGTGGCTGAGGTGGTCGTCGGAGGCTGTCCCGTGCCGATGGAGGCCGTGGCGGTGATGAACTCTTTCGGTCAGAGTGGCCCGCCGGACACCCTCATGGAGAATTACCACCTGAATGCCGCCGGAATTGCTGCGGCGGTCCGTAAGGTCCTGGAGCGCAAGGTATGAGAACCCTTCGGGCCCTGCCTCTGTTCCTCCTGTTGGGGCTTCTTGGCGGCTGTTCCCTTGCGGAGCAGGTGGCAGTTGATCCGCCCCCGGAGGACTATGTGGCGGTGGAGGATGGGTTCCGATACGAAAAGAGCTGCCTGAGTGCCCAGGAGCAGTATACCTACGACCAGGTCCTGGAGGGATTGCAGTCCCATGCCCTGCGGATCGAGGGCCTTTATGCGGACACCGACATGATAGACCGGGTCGTCCGGGCTATTGACCGGGACTATCCGGAACTCTTCTGGTTTTCCGGCACCGGGCAGATTGAGGTCACCTATCTGAGGGATGTCTCCATAAAGGCCGACTATGTCCCGGAATACACCATGGACGAGGGCCTTCAGGCGGAGGTCCAGGCTATGGTAGACCAATGGGAAAAGGACTGCGTGGCAGGCATTCCCGGCGGAGCCTCCGACTACGAGAAGGCCATTCATGTGTATGAGTATCTCATCGACCACGCCGACTACAAGACGGTGGAGGAGAACTCCATCGTGAATATCATGGTCTATGGCGAGGGTCTGTGCGGCTGTTATGCCAAGACTGCCCAGTACATGCTCGGCCGCCTGGGCATTCCCTGTGCTTATATCAGCGGCCAGGCAGATGGTGTGAGCCACGCCTGGAACCTCGTGTGGCTGGACGGTGTCCCCTGCTGGATGGACCCCACCTGGGGCGACCCGGTCTTTGAGGGAGGAAACTCCGGCGACGGCCCTGCGTATGAGTTTTTCGGTCTTACCAGTGAGGAACTGATGCGGACCCATACCCCCGACGACACAGTGCCGCTTCCCGACTGCACCAGCCGGGACTACAACTACTTTATACGAAATGAACTGTATCTGGAGGGCTATCAGTCCGACCAGGTGGCTGCCGCCGTAGAGCGGTGTCTTCAGAGCGGGAAGAACAGGGTTTGCCTGCAGTTCGACGCCGATGGGTACCGGCAGGCGATACAGGGCCTCTTTTCCCAGGGAGATATCTATAAGGTTTTCCGCATAGCCGGGGATATTACCGGGGTGCCGCTGAATCTGTCCCAGTCCATCCGCTACAGCGTGAACGATACCATGTACACTATGTCCATAAAGATACCCTATTGAACCCAAAAGGAGAGGCATTGCCTCTCCTTTTTTGTCGAAGAAGTTCGAAGACCCGGATCTGACGGCGGTGCCGAAGGATCAGAACATGGCACGGCTCCAGCAGATGTACCAGAGCGGACAGATCACAGAGGCCCAGTGGGACGACCTGTACGACGACATGGAGGGAGACCGGGGAGATACCACGGGAGTTGTGAGGGAGAATGAGGATCCGAGCAGAATCGGACAGATGCTGGACCGTGTGGCGGGTGATCCGAAGTACAGCATCCAAAATACGCGGAACATGCCGTGGGAAAATCAGGTGAGCGGTTACTTCGATAAAAATGGTACAATTAAAAGCAGTGATTCCCTTTATATCGGAGAAAGCAATGTAGATGGGGTAAAAAATGCACCGCTTTATATTCCGACGAGTGTTATCACAAAGGCAATAAGAACACAAAAAGGAAGCAGAAGTGCACACGAACTGGAGAAAAACGATATCCTGAAACTGAAGGATGGCATAAAAAATGCGCCGGTTGTAATCGACAATCCGGCGAGAAATGCTATCATCTATGTTACGGGAAACACGGATGCGAGAGGAAACTACATCGTAGCAGTGTTTGATAAGAACAACATATTGCACGGAGAAAATGCACACAGAGCGGTGTCGGTGTACGGAAGAGATTCTATAAAAACTTTGTTAGAGTCTCTCGGGGAAGATGCAACCGTATTCGTAAATAATGAAAGCAAGCTCAACGAAATGCTGTCCGGCAACCAGATATATCGGTCTCTGGAGCTACTGGCAAAGGTTGAGCTTGCAGGAGATAGGATAGCAGACAATGGTCTTCCTGTCAAGGTTCGGTTCAGCCTGGAAGCGCCGGTGGAGCAGACAGGGACG
>JABUSR010000241.1 GCA_021442645.1 Ruminiclostridium sp. | reverse complement strand
GGAACCGCTCCTGACCCTATGGCAAATATGATGCAAACAGGGATTTGTACAATAATATAACAAAATGTTGCTGTAATCGCCGGCAGCTTCAAAAACTGGTCATCTGTGGTATCATTTTTATTCCATGCGATTAACTGAAAAGCTAATGAGGATACAAAAGCCACACAGACGAAAGCGAATGTAATCCAAAATGTAGCTGTTTGTCCTCTTTCTAAGCAAAACATCAACACCAATGCCAAAATCAGGCCAAGTCCCCACACGGCAATCCCTATTGTTTTATTCTTACTCATATGTTACACCTCCCGTTTTGCTCCGCACTTAGGGCAAAACTTGCCGGGGCGCTCGTAAACATATCCGCATTTTGAACAACTTGGTTTTGCTAATACAGGGGTTCCGCATTCCTCACAGAAAGCTACGCCCGGCACAAGAGCCGCTCCGCAATTATCACAGAAACCACCAGCAGCCTGCTGAGTGTGAGCTGTGTCGTTCATCCCTGCAACAGCAGCGTTAAATGTGCCTCCGACAGCATTGCCGATTGCCCCGCCAACACCGGCCATCATACCAAGACCAATTCCGGCACTGCTGAAATTACCGGATCCTTCATTCGCTGCAACCTTCTCCGCAACATCAAATCCACGTTCCTGCTGATAGGTGTACCCTTCAATGCTGCGCTTCTGTGCGATGCCCTGAGATTCAATGACCATCTTCCGTGCTTCGGTTTCCTGATCGATAACACCGACCCGCTGACGGATTTTAGCCTCAGCAATATCTGCATACTGGCGGAAATGCAGTTCCTTGAATTTCTCATACTGCTGGCTGCCGTCGGGTTTTACAATTGCCGTCACAAAGAACCGCTCAAGAGAAATACCATAATCTGCGAAGTCCGGCTGCAACCGTTTCTTTAGCTCATCAGAAAACTCAATCAGATGTTCATCTATTTCAAAGATACTGATTGCGTTGCCCTTCATGACTTGGGCGATATATGTTTTCACTTTGGTCATTAAAAAGGCTTTGAAATAAGAAACTAATTTTATTTGAGACAAATCCCTTTCTGTACCGACCAGGTTCACCAAAAGTTTCTTTGAATCCTGAACCCTTAGGCTCATCTCCCCATTAGCACCAATAGCAAGTGGAAACCCATAAGAGGGATCAATATACTGGACTTTACTATCGGTACCCCAGCGAATGGCCATTTGTTCTACCTTGTTTATGAAGTAAACCTCACAGTGGAACGGAGAAATACCACCGGTTGGGATATTTTTTATTTTCTGTAAAATAGGAATATTGGCGGTTTCCAGTGTGTATCGCCCAGAACCAAACAAATCCATTGGTTGTCCATTGAGGAAAAAGACCGCTTCTTGGGATTCATGGACAATCAATTGAGATGATGTACTAAAATCCTCTTTGGGATGCTTCCATACAAAGGTACTATTATCGCCCTCATATTTGATAACGCTAGTAATCTCCATCGCATTCACCTCCGTTCAAAACAAAAATTATAGTGGATTCAGCACATCGTTGCAGTTCACAAGTTACCCCCAATAACTATTAGCAGCACTATACCGATGTACACTAAATTAGGACTGGAAACAGACTAAGAGATAAAATTATCCACTCAACTGAAAGGCCATTTCATTGAAGGGAATGTCAATTCCCTTCAATGCTTGGTATGCGTAGTATATCAAGACTTTTTTCTGCCAGTTGGTGCAACCTCACTGTTTCGCAGTTTCCCCGCATCGAACTTCATCGAAAAAAGCATAAAAAAGGACCGGGCAGCCTTTCTTTGGTAGGCTGTCCGGTCCTTCGTTTCTATTTTTCGTTTATCGTTTCCAGTCCATCAGAGGCTGATAGAAGGCTCGCGCAAATTTTCGGTGGCCTTCCTCGGTGAAGTGCACGCCATCAAAGGTCAAGGGAATGTCCCAGGCACCGGCATCCCAAAAACGGATTTTCAGTTTCTCTGCCAGGGCATGGTAGATTTTTGCCAGTTGGAGGGATTCCTCCGTAAGCCGCGGATCCGTGATCCACGCTCCCGGCCGCATAGGCGGAGGTGCAATCAATAGAATGTCTTCACGGGGTATTGGAAGTTCAGTTATAAAACTCTCCATGCGGCGCCCGGTCTCTTCGGCGCCGGTCCCCTGCAGCAGGTCGTTTCCCCCCAGCATGACGATTACACTATCAACGGGCATACAGTCCTCCAGGGTCCTCCGCACCCAGAGCCGCTCGTAGGCGCGCCACGGGATGCCCATGCCGTTCTCCCCGGTGTTCACAAAGTCCCACCCTGTCCGTTTGGCAAGAAGATCCACCCAGCGGGCGTCCTCCGGGTAGCGGCCACCCAGGTAGGACCGGGGATCATACCCATAGGTGTTGGAGTCGCCCAGACATAGTACGCGCATATGCTCTCTTCCTTTGCTCTAATCTCTCCCCTGCCGCAAGGCCAGTTGTCTTCAGCCTTTGTAGTCAGGGCACCGGTAGCGGGGGCGGCCCTTGCTTCTGCGCCCGTATTCAATGGTCTCCTTAGGGCAGTTGCAGATGCAGGCCATGCAGTGGGTGCAGCCCTCGCCCCATCGGGGGTGCTCCTCTTCCATAGTGATAGCGTTCATGGGGCAGAGCTTCTCACACAGCCCGCAGCCATCGCAGTCGGCACCTGCCCGGAAGGGGCCGGATTTTACAAACATGGGGTAAAAGGCCCGGTTGACCGGCCCGCTTTTCAGTCTATCCAGGGCGCCCGTAGGCCGGTCCGGGAAAGGTTGCATCTGGCGGATGTTCTCCGCCCCTGCCTCCAGGACCGGGTGGGCATTTTCGATGATCTCCGCCGCCTCGGCCGGGCCGGGCACGGGGAACATGGCCAGGTAGTTTTCCGGCATGACCACTTCCAGGACTCCCCGGAAGAAAAAGTCTTTCTCCTGGCACAGGCGGGTCAGTGCTTCCTCCGGGCGACCGATATCCTGGCCGCAGGTCATCACAAAGTAGGCCTCCCGGCTGCCGGAAAAGCGGCACCGGCGTATATATTCCTCAAAAACCCGTGGCATCTGCCAGGCGTAGGTGGGGGCCACAAAGACCCAAGGGGTCTGGGAGCATAGGTCCGCAGAACTGCCTGCCTTAATGGCCTTCCCGGCGTCCACCAGGTCGTCGCCCAGGCGATCTGCCAGCAGGGCCGCGGCATAGCGGCTGTTTCCGGTGCCGGAAAAATATACAATCATGGCGCTGCCTCCCGGGTCTTCTGTCTCTCCAGGTCAGCCTTTCTGTCATAAGTGCGTAGTCTGGCTAAAATTTCATCGTCTGCCGGGCAGAAGGTCAGCTCGTCCATTTCTGTTGTGGTCACCCAGCGAATATCGTTGTGCTCCAGCATTTGGGGCTCCCCTTCCAGAATCTCCCCGTGGAACAGGGAGAGGTGGATGGTTATATCCGGGTAGACATGGTCCACCTCCATAAAGAGCTCCCCCACCTGCAGTTCAATGCCGAGTTCCTCCCGGCACTCCCTGCGGAGGGCCTCCTGCCGGGTCTCCCCGGGCTCTACCTTGCCGCCCACAAACTCCCAGAGCAGGGCCCTTGCCTTGTGGGCCGGCCTCTGGCAGGCCAAAAACTGTTCTCCCTCCCAGATGAGGGCGGCTACCACTTCGGTCATAGATGTTCCTTCCTTTCCGGCAGTGTAAACTGCTGGCCATTGTAGTGTATGGCATGGATTCGGTCCCGGTACCCCTCACTACGGGGATTCGAGACCAGCTTTTTTGTGACCCAGAACTCCTCCCAGCTGTGCATGGGGAAAGCCGCCCGGATATCGGTGTGGCGCATGGTCCAGTCAAAGCCCAGCCAATAGTCCCCCTCCTGTCGGGGATCCAACACAAGAAAGGCCAGGTCGATGGTCCTCCCCTCCAGCTTTCCTATCTCCCTCTTGAAGTCCCGCTCCATATCCCGGTTCCACTGGGCAGGCTCCCCCTCCCAATGCCACCAGTGCAGGTCCCCTGCGTGGTAAATGGTCTTCCCCTCAGTCTCAATCAGAAAGGCCACCCCGGCGTCTGTGGAGTGGAGGGTGGTGATTCTTAGGTCCCCCAGGGTCAGTTCCTTCCCTCCGCCCAGGCGGAGCACGTGCTCGTCATCGATCCGCATGGCCGCCTTTCGTTTAGCAGAGAGCCGGATGCAGTTCCCCAGAATGTACCAGGTATTTTCCACCCCTAGGGAAAAAATCTCCGGGGAATAGTGGTCCCCGTGGTGGTGGCTGTTCAACACATACAGGGGCTTGGTCCGGTCGAGCTCCGGCAGGACCCCGCCGTACCAGTCAAAGAGAAGGGAACAGTGCTCAAGCTCCACCAGAAAACAGCTGTGGTAAACAAAGGTGACATTCATAGGAGGTACTCCTTACAGGCACAATCTTTTCTGGTCCAGTTTACTGTACCGCCCCGGAAAAGTCAATGGAGCGAAGGCCTGTTAAGGCATCGATCGGGGCCGCGTCGGCTGCCCTTTTGTCTTTTACTTTGACAGGGCAACAAACAGAAAAACCGCCCGGGCAACTGTCCGAGCGGTTTTGATGCGTTAATGGACCACAACGGTGGTGCCGTTGGGGATGTTGTAGTACATGAACCAGATGTCGTCGTTATACATACGCAGGCAGCCATGGCTGACAGGGAACCCGATCCGAGCATCGTAGTATCGGTCGGAATTCATGGGCCAGTACTCCAGTCGGGAGTGGAAGGCGTAGCCAGAGGAACCGTTGAACCGGACGATGGGCCCGCAGTAGTAGGAGCCGTAGTTCCAGGACTGCTGCTTATAGGATGTGGTGAACACGCCCTTGATGGTGGGGGTAGAGTTCTTGCCGGAGCCACACAGGCAGGAGCGGATCAGCTTCCAGTTGCCCTGATAGCCCTGGAAGATGTTCACCCGCTGGTAGGTCAGGTTGACCCAGACCAGGTACTGGGTGTTGCTGGAATAGCCCTTCAGGTTGACCCAGGCCGTCTTGATCTCGGGATCATAGTCGTGGTTCAGGGCCCAGGCCAGGGTGTAGTCACCGGCATAGGTGTTGGTGACCATGCGCAGCACGTCGGCCTCGGAAATGTTATGGTAGTACTGGTAGCCGTAGTTCTTCAGCTGAATCGTTTTGACCGCAGAGACCTGCTGCGCCCGACCGTCCTGGGTCGTATAGGATAGGACGAAACGAAGCTCCGAGGTGGTCTTCATATTCTCCGTGTAGGTATACTTATGGGTCAGCTGGGGCGTTTTGGTTCCCAGAACGATAGTCTGGGAGGAGACCTTCTGGCCGTCCACATACCAGTCTGCGGTGCAGGTCTTACCGGCCTCGGGGTACCAGAGGTCTGCTGTGACCGACAGGGTCGCACCGGCCTCAAGGGTAGCAGGGGCGTTCAGGGTGGCCACCGCTTTGGAGATGCCATTATCAGCATAGTTTTCTACGGTAATCTTCTTGGACTGCCGGACTTCCTGCTGGCGTCCATCCTGGGTGGTGTAGTACAGTGCAAGCTCAACCGTGCTCTTTTCCGGCATACCGTAGTAGTAGTCATAGCAAAAAGCCAGGGACGGGTTGGAGCTGCCCAGGGTCACAGGGCCGGAGGCCACATCCTTGCCGTCCACATACCAGACGCCTCTGCAGACTATGCCCCGCTCCGGGCTGTCCACGGCAGCAGTCACCTTCAGAGTACGGCCGGCGGGCAGGGTATCCGGCGCGTCCAAGGTAATCGTCGTATCGGCCAGGCCCAGGTCGGAGAAGGACGCAAGCTGCACGGTGGCAGAAGCCTTCTGGTCATGGGCGTCGCCATCCGAGTCCTCATAGCGGAGGACAAACTCCAGGTCTCCGTTCAGATTCATGTTATGCTTGTAATTGGGAACAAAGGAAGAGACGGGGGTATCCTTCCCCAGGAGGATGGGCTGCTCCTGCATCAGGTCCCCGTTCAGATACCAGAGGCCGGTGCAGAGCTTGCCCATGCATGAGTCAGGGGCTGTGATGCTGGCCGCGGCTCTCAAGACCCCACCGGCGGGCAGACTCTGGGGCGCAGAGAGGGATACGCTGACCCCAGCGATATCGTAGTCGGTCCAGGGTGTAACTTTGTCTGCAGGGGTATTCAGGTCGTAGTATTTCGTATTCAGAACAACATCTTTTACATGACCGGTGCCGGAGATTTTATTATCCCGCCCGGCCAAAAGCAGGCTATCTGCATCGGCGTTCAGTTTCAGGGTGTTCTCGGTGCCGCGGATGATAATCTTATCGACGGTGCAGCCGTTCTCCAGCTTGATGGTATTGCCGTTGCCGGAAATGGCCAGGGTATTTAGGGAACTGTCGATGGTAATCTCCCGGTCGCTTCCGGTCACCTCAACGTTACTGATTGTCCCGGAACAGGACACATCGCCTTTGCCGTCGCCGATAGTCAGGGTGCCGACGGTATACTTTGCGGGCAACTGCAGGTCCACGTCACCGGTGCGAGCCGCCAGTATCAGACGGTCAATGGTGCCCGTCCCCTGAATGGT
>JABUSR010000139.1 GCA_021442645.1 Ruminiclostridium sp. | reverse complement strand
GGAGTGCATTCATTTCAGAATGACGGCTAATCCCGAGCAGTATTATGATGAAACGCTTTGAAGGAACGTGCTGAAAAGGTTCAGGACTCCAAACTCAAAGAAGACATTCTATCTGATATTCAGGATGCCGAACAGTTTCTGATAGCGGTAGAATAACAACGAAATTGAGAAATGTATTGTTCTCTACACGAGAAAATGATCTATGGCAATACCGCGCAATAACCGCCTAAACAGTGAGAAATGAGCGGCATCGCCATAAATATTTCTGAACCCGGTTGTTCTGTGTACCGGAAGCCGCAGAAACCTCCTCTCTTTTGGGCTGTCTGAACGCCGCCCGGACTAGACCGCTGGGAAAACAGGCATCTGCCTCATGTCTTAGCAGGCACGCTGTAACCATATGGTTTCCTGTTGAAAACCTTTCATTGAATAATCTCCCCAAGAACGGTATAATTTGAAAGAACAGAATAATCAGAAGGAGAAGAGAAGATGAGTAAAGTGAAACGGCTGGAAATAATATTTCACGATGGTGAGCCGGATGGCATTCGTCTTTATATGCGGCATCTTTCACCTATAAAAACATATGTTGTGCCCCGGCAGTACTTGAACGAAGCGAAAAGCCTGACCGGCGTAAATAAACCGGGCGTTTACTTTCTGGTAAATGATGAAACAGGGGCCCTTGCAAAACTGTATATTGGACAAACAAGAAATGGAATATCTCGGTTGGATGACCACAACGCCAAGAAAGATTTTTGGAACAAAGCAATCCTGTTTCTTGCAGACAGCGAGCACTTCACATTAAACGTTCTGAGCGGGCTTGAAAAATATGCCATTCAGAAAGCGCTTGACGCAAACCGATACGATGTTGACAACAAGGCCGTTCCAAAATATAAAACCTCTGAATATGATATGCCAATCATTGAGGAGATTTATGAAGAAATCGAGTTTATTATGGCGACCCTGGGCTATCGTATGAATAGTACCACCAAACAGTCGGGCCAAAACGTGTATACAACATCTCGCCGCGGCATTGTCGCCTATGGAACATATACCGGAGAGACATTTGAGGTCCTTCCGGATTCTGAGATTGATATAGATAAGCCTGCACATCTTGAGAGTTATAACGCAAAACGCCAGGCTCTTTTGTCCGATGGCGGCATCACCAAAGATCAGGACGGAAAATTCAGGCTGCAGAGGGTCATCAGTTTCAAAACTCCCAGTGGTGCATCAGACTTTGTCCTTGGCGGCAGCACGAATGGATGGGCTGAATGGAAGGACCAGTCAGGGAATACGTTGGACAAGCTTTTCAGAGCTTAGTCTTTGCCTCTTCAATCATTGCAAACTGAGTCATCACTTTCAACGGAGGAAACCATATGCTCCAACCCGGCCTATACGAACAAGTCATCAATACGGCCCTGTCCGGCGAGCTTGCGGAGATTCCGGAAGCCCGTAAAGCCGCTGCGCCCATCGACAAGGCAGAGGCCTCCAAGGTGCTGGCCCAATATCTCAGCGAAGTCGTCCGGAAGGGCCTGGATAACGTGCTGGACAACGGCGGGGACATCTCTGCCCAGATTGGTCTGGCAAATAAAATCGTCGACCTGATTCAAACCACCACACAGGAAGCTGACTTTGCCGCGCTGATTGTTGAGGCGCGGGCAGAGCAGCTTCTTGCTCTTTTGCAGGAGACTGATCCCCGCCTTGCCGTGGGAAAGACTGCCGCCGACATCGCACGCCCCGAGACCTCCATCGCCCAGAGCAGTCTGTTCACCGGTGCAATCCACGAGCCCCAGATGTACTCGGAGCTCAAAAAGGAGATTGTCTCTGCGGACCGCATCGACATGCTGGTGTCCTTTATCAAATGGAGCGGCCTGCGGCTCCTCATGGACGAGCTGCGGGCATTCACCCGGAACGGCGGCGAGCTGCGCATTATCACCACCTCCTACATGGGCGCCACCGATGTGAAAGCCATCGAGGAGCTGCGCCAGCTCCCCAACACCCGCATCAAGGTCAGCTACGACACCAGGCGCACCCGACTCCACGCCAAGACCTACGTGTTTTACCGTGATACCGGCTTCACCACAGCCTACGTGGGCTCCTCCAACCTCTCCAACGCTGCCATTTCCAGCGGTCTGGAGTGGAATGTAAAAGTCACCCGCAAGGATCTCCCGGAGACCATCCAAAAAATCGCCGCCACCTTTGAGAGCTATTGGAACTCCAACGAGTTTGAATACTACTCCGAGGACCAGAAAGAGCGCCTGGCCCGGGCGTTGAAGGCAGAAAAATACTTCGACAGCAACAACGCCGCAATGTATACCATGGACATCGCCCCCTACTCCTACCAGCAGGAGATTTTGGACAAGTTGGAGGCCGAACGCACCGTCCGGGGCTACACCCGCAACCTCGTTGCGGCCGCCACGGGCACGGGAAAGACGGTTGTCTCTGCGCTGGATTACAAGCGTTTCCGCAAGCAGCACCCCGGCAAGCCCTGCCGCCTGTTGTTCGTGGCCCACCGGGAGGAAATCCTCAAGCAGAGCCTGTACACCTTCCGGGCAGTGCTGAAGGACGCCAACTTCGGGGAGATGGCTGTGGGCAGCTATAAGCCTGAAAGCATTGACCACCTGTTTATCTCCATTCAGACCTTTAACGCCCAGAACTTCGCCGAAAAGGCGGCACAGGATTACTACGATTACGTCGTCGTGGATGAGTTCCACCACGCCGCCGCCCCCACCTATCAGCGGCTGCTGGCCTACTATCAGCCCCAGCTCCTGCTGGGCCTGACTGCCACGCCCGAGCGCATGGACGGCAAGAGCATCCTGCCGTATTTCAACAACCGCATTGCAGCGGAGATCCGTCTGCCGGAGGCCATTGACCGCAAGCTCCTGTGCCCCTTCCAGTATTTCGGCGTCACCGACACTGTGGACCTGGACGCTTTGAAATGGAGCGCCGGCGGCTATGACAGGAGTGAGCTTTCCAATCTCTACACGCTGAGCGGCATTGCAGCCGACCGCCGTGCTGACCTGGTGGTATCCTCCCTTCTCAAATATGTGACCGACATCGACGACGTGAAGGGCCTGGGCTTCTGCGTCTCCATTGCCCATGCGGAGTTTATGTGCCGCTATTTCAATGCCCGCGGTATCCCCTCCATGTTCCTGACCGGCGCATCGCCGGAGGAGGAGAGAAATGCCGCCAAACAGCGGCTTGTGGCCGGTGCCGTCCGCTTTATTTTTGTTGTGGACATCTACAACGAAGGTGTGGATATCCCGGAAGTCAACACCGTGCTGTTCCTCCGCCCCACAGAGTCCCTGACCGTCTTCCTGCAGCAGTTGGGCCGCGGCCTGCGCCTGGCAGAAAACAAAGAATGCCTGACCGTACTGGATTTTATCGGCCAGGCAAACAGGAAATACAATTTTGAGGATAAGTTCGCGGCACTGCTCTCCAACACCACCCGCAGCGTGACCCGGGAGCTCAAAAGCGGTTTCATTTCCGTCCCCAAGGGCTGCTACATCCAGCTGGAAAAGAAGGCGGCCAAATACATCCTGGATAACATTCGGGCGTCCTATGGCAACAGCGCCGTCCTGGTGAGCCGCATCGCTTCTTTCACGGAGGACACCGGCATCGACCTCACCTTGAAGAACTTCCTGGACTATTATCACCTGGACCCGAGATCAATCTATAAATTCTCCTCTTTCTCAAGGCTATGCGCTCGTGCAGATGTCATTGACGACTTCTTCGAGTCCCTGGAGGAGGTTCTCACCAAGGCTTTTGCAAAACTGGCCGTCATCGACTCCCGCCGCTGGATTTCCTTCCTGCTGGAGGCACTGCCGAAACTGGCCGGCACCGACCTCTCCGCACTGTCAGACCTGGAAAAGCGAATGCTGCAGATGTTTTATGTCACCGTCTGGGGCAAGCCCGCAGACGACTGGAACGGCAATGAAGTGCGGGAGAACCTGTACGCCCTATCCCATTGCCCGGTTATGTTGGGGGAGCTGCTCAGCCTGCTGCGGTATCGCTACGAGCAGATCGACTTCATCGACGAGCCGGTAGACCTGGGCTTTGCCAGCCCCCTGGACCTGCACTGCACCTATACCCGCGACCAACTGCTGGTCGCCATGGATTTTATGAAGCCCGCCGCAGTACGCGAGGGCGTAAAGTGGCTGCCGGAAAAGAAGCTGGATGTCTTCTTCGTGACCCTTAACAAGGCAGACAAGGATTACTCCCCGACCACCATGTACAACGATTATTCCATCAACGAGAGCCTGTTCCACTGGCAGAGTCAGAGCACCACATCGGCAGACTCCCCCACCGGGCAGCGATACATCCACCACCGGGAAAAGAACAGCCGCATCCTGCTCTTCGTCCGAGAGTTCAAATCCGACCGCATCACCGGCGGGGCAGAGGCCTATACCTTCCTGGGTGTGGCAAGCTATGTGAAGCACGAGGGCAGCCGGCCCATGAATATCACATGGAAGCTGGACCGCCCGATTCCGGCGAAATTCCTGAAGAAAACGAACAAGCTGGTGGTCGGTTAACAACTGCCCTTCAGCTGCGTGTGCTGTTTCATCGCAGCCGGTTCATCCCGGTGCCGTTTTGAAAAACCAAACCGGTCGGAGTTCCGCCGCTTTCACAAAATCCCCCGAGAGAGCTCGACACGCGCTCACCGCTCACCCATTCATTCTGCCGAAATTTTACCGCTAAAAGCGCAAAAACAGCTCCCCTGTTGTTGACATATACCAACCGGAGTAATATAATAATGCTGTATTCAACCTTTAATACGGGTCTGTTATTTGCCGGGTCGTATTTTTACGCACAGCAAAAAGTGTAAAACAAACAGAAAGCGAATTTTGTTATGGCAGATGTTACTATGTATCCCAAGCAGCTTCCCTCTGTTGAAAAACCGTGGATGAAGTTCTATTCCAACGAGGCCAAGCAGGCCGTCCTCCCGAAGCAGACGATCTACACATATATGGCAGAGGCAAACGCCGACAACCGGAACAGCATAGCCCTGAACTACTTCGACCGAAAGATCACCTACGGCGAGCTTTTGGATCTGATTGACGCCTGCGCAGCGGCATTTGTGAAGGAAGGCATAAAAAAGGGTGATATTGTCGCCGTCTGTTCGGCGACCACGCCGGAAATGGTCATCGTCCTCTATGCGCTGAACAAGATTGGCGCCGCCATGTACACCCTTGACCCCAGAAGAAGTCCTGCCGAGATCAGGGAATACGTACAGACCAGCAGCGCAAAGATTTTCATGCTTTTGGATGTTGCCTACGACCGCTTTGCAGGCGTCCTCCCCGACCTGAATGTGGAGAAGGTCGTCATCACCTCCCTGTCCACCTTTGTGCCTTTTGTGGTGCGCACGCTCATGCGGTTCAAGATGCCCCCGCCAAGGATTGCATACGCCGAAAATGTGATTACCTGGAACGAATTCATGTCGGCCGGCGTCGGAATCTATCCGGACCCCGTCGCCTATGAGGAGAATGCCCTCGTTGCCGTAGTCCTCACCGGCGGCACCACTGGTACCCCCAAGGGCGTTATGCTCTCCAATGACGGCTTCAACTCCGTAGCCCTCGCCTTAAGCTATGCCATGGAGTGCGGCACGGCGGAAACGCTCGACACCAGGCACCCCTTCCTGAACGTGATCCCCATCTTCACCTCTTACGGCATCGTGGGCAGCCTCCACGCCCCCCTCTCCCGGGGTCTGGAAGTCATTCTGATTCCCAAGGTCGAGCCGGACAAAATGGGCCACTATATCAAGAAATACAAGCCCGGATATACCATGCTCGTTCCCGCTTTTTATGAAAAGCTTCTGGCCAGCAAGGAGATGCGGGGCAACTTCGACCTCAGCTTCATAAGTGCCGCCGGAAGCGGCGGCGATACGATGACGGTCGGGCTGGAAACGAAGATCAACGATTTCCTGGCAGAGCACGGCTGCAGATATCCCCTTTCACAGGGCTACGGCATGAGCGAAGTCTCCTCCGCCGTATCTGCCAACGTCGGGATGAACTTCAAGAGCCTCAGCGTCGGCTATCCCCTTCTGGCCACAGACATTGGCATCTTCAACCCCGGCACCACCGAGGAGCTTGGCTACGGCGAGGAGGGCGAGGTCTGCATCGCCGGCCCCTCCATCATGCTGGGCTACTTCAAGAACCCCGAAGAGACGGAAAAAGTAATGATTCCCCACGAAGACGGGCGCATCTGGGTCCATTCCGGCGACCTGGGCGTCCTCGATGAGGACGGTTTCCTGTTCATCAAAGGTCGAATCAAGCGCATGATCACACGGTTTGACGGGCACAAGGTCTTCCCCGTCCAGATGGAGGGCCTGCTGAGCGGCGTGGACAATGTCCGGAGCTGTGCTGTTGTCGGTGTGAAAGACCCGGACCATGACATGGGTCAGCTCCCCCTGGCCGTTATTTCCCTCGAAGACACCTCCCTGGCCGCACAGGCCAAGGCCGAGATCACCCAGTTAGTCCTGGACAGCGTAGAAGAACGCGGCCGCCCCTGTGACATCCTGTTTGTCGATGAGATGCCG
>JABUSR010000054.1 GCA_021442645.1 Ruminiclostridium sp. | reverse complement strand
TGTGGGCTTCATCCCCGTGGACAATCTGATGATACGCAAAGAAGAGGCATGAAACCCTGCCTCTTCCTCAAAATTGCTATATTTCTGTCTTACGGACACCTGCCTTAGCGCAGGTATTCGAATTGTTCCATCATTCTGTTTCTGTTAAGGAAGACGTTCCCAGCAGATCCTCCAGGGAAACACTGTCCAGATACTCACAAATCAAAGCGTCCAGCCTTTCCCAAAGGGGAAGCGTCTTACACTCTGCGGCTCGTTCACAGGGATTTGGCTCACATTCCAGGCAGGACACCGGTGCCAGCGTTCGTTCTGTCAACCGCAGGATTTCGCCTACCGGGTACTCCTTTGGTTCTCGGTTCAATCGATATCCGCCTCCCTTGCCGCGAAGTCCGTCAATAACGCCCGCCTTTGAAAGTACTACAAGAATACTTTCCAGGTATTTCTCTGAAATCTGCTCTTTCTGCGCAATTGTAATCAGCGGGACGATCTCATCTTTTTCATGGCTGGCCAACTCAAGCATGACCCGCAGCGCATATCTGCCTTTGGTGGAAATCAGCATATCATTCCCTCCCTTTCATAAACCCATTTTATCACAAGGTTTATAAAACATCAAGAACATGTCACCCCCCGTATTGATTATCGTGGGAAATAATCCCAGCGCAGGTTTTGCCGTATCTATAGAAATTTCTTGGCCTACGTCCCCGCCCCCTAACCTTATCTTCTCTCCTGGGAGGGCAGTTGAAGAGATCGGTGCCATGCATACGAAACGCACGCCGGCAGGACAGCAAGCAGCATCCCTTGTTATTATGACGGAGCGTCCTACCCTCTCCCGACTTCCCTCCCCCGGGCAGGGGCCGATTTATCCAAAAACATCTTCGCATTTTTGATAGAATAGTTGATTTTTCCATTTTTCCATGTTTATTCGTCTTTATTGTTGAATTTCAATTCCATTTGAAGTAAAATTCAAGCTGTATCAAACCGACAATCAATCAGGATCGAGGCGATAGACCCATGCTGAATATCGTTCTTGTGGAACCGGAAATCCCGATGAACACCGGCAACATCGCCCGGACCTGTGCCGCCACCCGCAGCCGTCTGCACCTCATACGGCCGTTGGGGTTCGACATCAGTGACAAGGCGGTCAAACGAGCCGGGCTGGATTATTGGCATATGGTAGACCTTCGGGTTTATGATGGTTTGGAAGACCTGTTTCGGCAGAACTGGATTGAGGACCTATGGCTGGCCACTACAAAAGCGCCTCGGGATTATTCCAAGGCGCAGTTTAAAGATGACAGCTGGCTGTTTTTTGGGAAGGAAACAGCCGGGCTGCCCCAGTGGTTTCGCGAGGCCCATGCGGATCGGTGTATCCGTATCCCTATGCGGCCCGACGCTCGCAGCCTGAACCTGGCCAATTCTGTCGCTGTGATCACCTATGAAGCGCTCCGCCAGTTGGGATTCCCCCAACTCAGCGGAGAAGGAGAAATGAAAGGCTGACATCCCCTGCCACAGCAGGGTTCTGCAGCCGAGACCGAAAAAAAGAAGGGGCTTTTTTCAATGAATTATGACAAGAAGACGATTCGTGACATTGATGTGTCCGGAAAGAGAATCCTCCTGCGCTGTGACTTTAATGTCCCTCATGACAAAAAAACCGGTGAGATCCATGACGCCACTCGTATCGTGGCCTCCCTGCCTACCATCCGCTATCTGCTGGACCGGGGCGCTTCCGTGATCATCACCTCCCACATGGGCCGTCCTCACGGCGTGTGGAAACCTGAAAACTCTCTGTACTCTGCTCGGGATCACCTGGAAAAGCTGCTGGGTATCCCCGTCCCCATGACTACCGATGTGCTGGGCCCTGACACGAAGGCAAAGTGCGCAGCCCTCCGGCCCGGCCAGGTCATGCTGATTGAGAACCTCCGCTTCTGTCTGGAAGAGGAGAAAAACGACCCCAACTTTGCCAAGGAGCTGGCCTCCCTGGCCGACATCTTCGTCTTTGACGCCTTTGGCTGCGCCCACCGGGCTCACGCTTCCACTGCCGGTGTCGCTGACTATCTGCCCGCCGTGGCCGGGTTCCTGGTGGAGAAAGAATTGGCTTTCCTGGGTAAGGCGCTGGACGAGCCCAAGCGTCCTCTGGTTGCCATCCTGGGCGGCGCCAAAGTTTCCGACAAAATCGGCGTTATCAAGAGCCTCCTGCAAAAGGCTGACACCATCATCATCGGCGGCGGGATGTCCTATACCTTCCAGGTGGCCAGAGGCGGCAAGATCGGCACCTCCCTGCTTGATGAGGGCAACATCGAATTTGCCCGCAACATGATTGCTAAGGCTGAAGAACTCGGCGTGAAGCTGCTTCTTCCCATGGACACCCAGGTGACAAAGGAATTCTCCGGTGACGCAGAGCCCACCCTGGTTCCCTCCACCGCCATCCCCGACGACTGCATGGGTATGGACATCGGGCCCAAAACCATCCAACTCTTCACCGATGCCATCCGGGGCGCAGGCACGGTCATTTGGAACGGGCCTATGGGCGTCTTTGAGTTCCCCGCCTTTTCCAAGGGCTCCAATGCCATCGCTCAGGCCCTGGCAGGTTTGGACGGCGCTGTCACCATCGTAGGCGGCGGCGATTCCGTCTCCGCCGTGGAAAAGACCGGATATGCTGACAAAATCTCTCACATTTCTACCGGGGGCGGTGCAGCTTTGGAGTTCCTGGAAGGTCTCGTCCTTCCAGGCATTGCTTGCCTGGCCGACCGCTGACCCGCTCCAAAGTAGGTACATCTATCTATGAACAGAAAATATCGAAAAACCATCATCGCCGGCAATTGGAAGATGTATAAGACCGCATCCGAGGCCAGAGCCTTTGCAGAGCAGCTCCGGAGCTCTCTTCCCCGGGCCAAGCGATGCAGCATCATCCTCTGCGTTCCCTATGTGGATATCCCCATCGCCGTAAAGCTCCTGAAGGACAGCCGCATCGCCGTGGGTGCGCAAAATCTCCACTGGGAGGGCACCGGCCCCTTCACCGGCGAAATCTCCGCCGCCATGCTGGCTGACCTGGATGTGAAATATGTCATCATCGGCCACAGCGAACGGCGCAATCTTTTCTTTGAGTCAGACCTAACCGTAAACAAAAAGGTCCATGCCGCCCTGGACGCCGGTCTCCATCCCATCATCTGCGTGGGAGAGGACCAGGACCAGCGGGAACTGGGCGTGACCATGGAACTCATTGCCTATCAGATTAAAACCGCATTGGCCGGGGTCTCTCCCGATGATATGCGGAATATCATCATCGCCTATGAGCCCATTTGGGCCATCGGCACCGGCAACACCGCCACCCCGGAGCAGGCCGGCGAGGTCTGTTCCGCCATCCGGGGGATTCTTCGCAAGCTCTATGGCGCACGAATCGCCCGCTCCACCACCATCCAATACGGCGGCTCTATGAACGAGAAGAATGCGGCAGCTCTTCTGGCCCAGGAGGATGTGGACGGCGGCCTCATCGGCTCCGCCTCCCTGAACCCCGATAACTTCCTGAAAATCATTCAAGCCGCCAATCAAGACTGAATTCGGTATGCTGAGGACCTTGGAACAGGTCCTCAGTGCCGGGAGTATGACTATGAAAACACCCACCACGCTTATCATCATGGACGGCTTCGCCCTGGGCGAGGACATCCCCGGCAACGCTGTCAGTGCTGCTGCCACCCCAAAACTGGACCATTTCTTTTCTCAGTATCCCTTTTGCCAGTTGGAGGCCTCTGGTCTGGACGTAGGTCTGCCCGACGGCCAGATGGGAAACAGTGAAGTCGGCCACACCAATATCGGTGCAGGTCGTGTTGTTTTCCAGGACCTGCCCAAGATTAGCCTTGCCGTGGAGAATGGCTCCTTTTTTGAGAACTCCGCTTATTTAGACGCTATAAACACCTGTAAAGAAAATGACAGTGCTCTCCATCTGATGGGTCTGCTGTCCGACGGCGGCGTCCACAGCCACATCACCCATCTCTTTGCCCTCTTGGAGTTGGCCAAGCGCCACGATCTGAGCCAGGTCTTTGTCCATGTTTTCCTTGACGGTCGGGATGTATCCCCCACCTCCGGCAGGGGATTTGTAGAACAACTCCAGGCCGAACTTAATCGGATTGGCGTAGGGCAGATTGCAACCATCACCGGCCGCTACTACGCCATGGATCGAGACAGTCGCTGGGAACGTCTCCAGCGGGCCTATGACGCCATGGTCTGTGGTGAAGGGCCCTTCTGGGCCGACCCTGTCGAGGCTGTGCAGGCCTCCTACAATGCCGGGGTTACCGATGAATTCGTGGAACCCGTAATCTGCAGCAAGGGCGGCTGTATCCAGGCCGGGGACTCAGTTATCTTCTACAACTTCCGCCCTGACCGGGCCCGAGAGATTACCCGTGCGCTAACCGACCCTGACTTCACCGGTCTCTCCCGGAAAAAGGGATTCTTTCCCCTCCACTTTGTCTGCACCACCGAGTATGATGCATCCCTTACCAATGTAACCGTAGCTTTCCCCCATGAAAAGCTGGAGAACATCTTTGGTGCCTACATCAGCAAGCTGAACATGACCCAGCTCCGCATCGCCGAAACCGAGAAGTACGCCCATGTGACCTTTTTCTTCAACGGCGGCCAAGAGGAAGTCTTCCCCGGCGAAGACCGCTGTCTGATTCCCTCCCCTAAGGTAGCTACCTACGACCTTCAGCCGGAGATGAGCGCCCCTGCTGTCACCGAGGAGGTCGTCCGCCGCATCAGAAGCGGAAAGTATGATGTCATCGTCCTGAACTTCGCCAACTGCGATATGGTAGGCCACACTGGTAACTTTAAGGCTGCTGTGAAAGCCGTAGAGACCGTAGACCGCTGTGTGGGCAAGGTGGTTACCGCCACCATGGACATGGGCGGCGTCGCCCTCATCACCGCTGACCACGGCAACGCAGAGCAGATGGTCGACGCCGAGAGTTCCCCCTTCACTGCGCACACCACCAACTCCGTACCCTTCTGCATCGTGGGAGCAGATGTTCGTCTTCGGGACGGTCGTCTGGCCGATATCGCCCCCACCATGCTGGACCTCATGGGCCTGGATCAGCCCGTGGAGATGGACGGCAAGACTTTGATCACCAATTGATTGGCTGGGACGGCTTCGTCCCGGTCGGTCCATCACCATAACTAGCAAAGGAGCACTAAAAAATGAAGCAGATGATTGAAATTGTTGATGTTCTCGGCCGCGAGATCCTGGATTCCCGCGGCAACCCCACGGTAGAAGTGGAGGTCTTTCTGGACGACGGCACTATGGGCCGTGCCTGTGTACCTTCCGGGGCATCTACCGGCGTCTACGAAGCCTGTGAACTTCGGGACGGCGACAAGTCCCGTTATCTGGGCAAGGGCGTGTCCAAGGCTGTGGATCATGTGAACCACGAGATTGCAGATGCCCTCATCGGCCTGAATGTTCTGGACCAGACCTACATCGACAACCTTCTCATCGAGCTGGACGGCACCCCGAACAAGAGCAACCTGGGTGCCAACGCTATCTTGGGTGCCTCCCTTGCTTGCGCACGGGCAGCCAGCGAAAGCCTGGGTATTCCTCTGTACACCTACCTGGGCGGCTTCAATGCAAAGACCCTTCCCGTCCCCATGATGAACATTCTCAACGGTGGTGCCCACGCCACAAACAATGTGGATATCCAGGAGTTCATGGTCATGCCCGTAGGCGCCAAGAGCTGGAAGGACGCCCTGCGCATGTGCGCTGAGGTCTTCCATACGCTGAAAACTGTCCTGAAAGAAAATGGCACCCCCGCTGCCGGCGTGGGCGACGAAGGCGGCTACGCCCCCAACCTGAGGCGGGATGAAGACGCCCTGAAAGTCATCGTCCAGGCCATCGAAAAGGCCGGTTATGCGCCCGGTGAGGATTTCATGATTGCCATCGACGCCGCCACCTCCGAGTGGTATAATGAAGAGACCAGCTGTTATGATTTGCCCAAGGCCAAGAAAACCATGACCAAGCAGCAACTGGTGAATATGTGGAAAAAGTTTGCCGATACCTATCCTATCATCTCCCTGGAAGACGGCATGGGCGAAAACGACTGGGATGGCTGGGCCATGCTGACCAAAGCCATTGGCGATCGTGTCCAGTTAGTAGGTGATGACCTCTTCGTCACCAACACCCATCGCCTGAAAACCGGCATCGAAAAGGGCGTGGCCAACGCCATCCTCATTAAGGTCAACCAGATTGGCACCTTGACCGAGACCCTGGACGCCATCCAGATGGCAAACCGCGCCGGTTACACTGCTGTCATCTCTCACCGTTCCGGCGAAACGGAAGACACCACCATTGCCGACCTGTCTGTGGCACTGAATGCCGGCCAGATTAAGACCGGCGCCCCCAGCCGTACTGACCGCGTGGCCAAATACAACCAGCTCCTGCGCATCGAAGAGGAACTGGATGATGTTGCTGTATATCTGGGCAGAGAAGCATTCTTCAATCTGAAGTAAGCTCCCCTTCAATCTTTTTACCCGGGGCGGAGGTTTTTCCGCCTCGGGTTCTCTTATCTTCACCGCTGCTCCTGATAAAGATTGTGTAATACTCAAAGCTGATTAAAAATAGACATTTTTAATCAGCGCTTTTGAAGCATCTAA
>JABUSR010000179.1 GCA_021442645.1 Ruminiclostridium sp. | reverse complement strand
CCTCTCTGCCCCCCGGAGGACCTGGACCGGCTCATCGAACAGATTCAGGAGACCCAGGGCATCACCTACGCCCCCCTCCAGGTGGAAGCCGTAAAGACTGCCGCCTGTCGGCAGGTGATGCTCCTCACCGGCGGCCCCGGCACCGGCAAAACGACCTCCCTCCGGGGGATCCTGGCCCTCTTTGATCATCTGCACCTGCGGACCTCCCTCACCGCCCCCACCGGGCGGGCTGCCAAACGGCTGTCCGAGACCTGCGGGGCAGAGGCCTCCACCATCCATCGGTTGCTGGAGACTCGATACGACAACGCCAGCGGCGGGCTGTCCTTTGCCCACAATGAACGGGACCCCCTGGACACCGACGCTGTTATCCTGGACGAGGCCTCTATGGTGGACATCGTCCTCATGCAGGCCCTGCTGGCCGCTCTCCCCGGCGGCTGCCGTCTGGTGCTGGTAGGAGATCCCCATCAGCTCCCCTCCGTGGGGCCGGGCAACCTGCTCTCTGACCTTCTCCGCTCCCAGCGGCTCCCTACCCTGCAGCTGACGGACATCTTCCGCCAGGCCGCCGCCTCGGCTATCATCCGGGAGGCCCGCTCCGTAGATCAGGGGGACTGCCCCACCCTGGTCAACGACCCCGCCGGTGACTTCTTTTTCCTGCGGCGTCTGGACCCCGAGTCCGCTGTGGAGACCATTGTGGAGCTATGCCGGACTCGTCTGCCCAATAACATGGGCATCTCCCCTGACCAGATCCAGGTCCTCTCCCCCACCCGGCGGGGAACGGCCGGAACGGCCTCCCTGAACCGGGCCCTCCAGGCAGCAATCAATCCCCCCGCCCCGGGCAAGGCTGAAAAGGCCTACGGTCCCGCCCTCTACCGGGTTGGTGACCGCGTGATGCAGGTGAAGAACAACTACGACGTCATGTGGGAGGAGATTTACGGCTCCGGCGTGGGCATGGGGATTTTCAACGGGGACATCGGCCGGGTGGAGGCCATCGACCCCCACAGCGGTGTCGTCACGGTAGACTTCGACGGTCACCGGGCAGAGTATACCCCCGACATGATGTCCCAGCTGGAGCCGGCCTACGCTGTCACCGTCCACAAATCCCAGGGCAGTGAGTACCGGGCCGTCATTCTCTCCGTAGTAGACGCCTCTCCCATGCTGCTTACCCGCAGCGTACTCTATACCGCCATGACCCGGGCCAAGGAACTGCTGATTCTGGTAGGTGACGACCTGGTGGTGGCCCGCATGGCCGCCAACGACCGCCAGCAGCGCCGGTACAGCGGGCTCCGGGCCCGGCTGTCCAAAGGCCGATGGGAGGTGCCCGATGTCCCTGTTTAACTTTGTTGCTGACCTGCTCTATCCGCCCCGGTGTAAATTCTGCGGGGCCCTGACAGACAGGACCGCCTGGGAGCCCTGCAAAAAATGCCCCCCGGAGCTCTGGCTGAAGGGTGCCCAGGCTATCATCCCCGGTACCCACTTCGCCCGGTGCGTCTGCACCGCGCGGTACCAGGGAAAACTGCGGGAGCAAGTCCGCCGATTCAAGTTTGAGAACCATCCCGATCACGCCAAAGCCTACGGCCCTATGCTGGCCAAGACCATCCGCTTCTATCTCCCCGGCGCCTACGACCTCGTCACCTGGGTCCCTGTCTCCCCCCAGACTCTGAAGGACCGGGGCTATGATCAGGCCCGCCTCCTGGCAGAGGAGACCGCCCGGGCCCTGGGACAGGAGGCCATTCCTCTCCTGGATAAGACGGGCCGCAATCGGACCCAGTCCTCCCTGGAGGGGGCAGACAGACGGTGGAAAAATGTAAGAGGGGTCTACACCGTGCCCGACCCCGCCCTGCTCACCGGCAAGCGGGTCCTGGTCATCGACGACATCCTCACCACCGGAGCCACCTTGGAGGCGGCCGCCCGGGCCCTCCGTCAGGCAGGTGCCGTACAGGTCGTGGCCGCTGCCTTCTGCTGGACCCCCACAAAAGAATGAAAAATCGGAAGCGCTTTCCAATCGTCTGTGGAAAACGCTCCCGTTGCAGTGTGTCAGATAATCTATCTCAAAACCCAAAAGGAAACGCCTGAGACCTCTCTCAGGCGTTTCCTTTTGGACTTCTCATGCATTTTTCCGTTTTTCTTCCTCGTCCAGGGCGATGCGCAGTGCCTTTGCCAGTTGGTCAGGGCAGGAGGTCGCCTTGTACCCGCACTTGATTCCCGCCATTCGCTCAATGGCGTCCTCAGCCTTCATGCCGGGCAGGAGCTTGGAGATCCCCTGGAGGTTGCCGCTGCAGCCGCCCAGAACCTGAATCTCCTGCACCACACCGTCCTCGATCTTCACGTTCATCAGCTGGGAGCACACGCCCTTGGGTTTATATTGAATGGTCAATAGAGTTCTTCCTTTCTTTTGTATGACATCCATAGTAGTTTAGCAAATCCTTCGGCAAAAAGCAAGCAAACCCTTCCAATCCCCCCTCCCCGCCCTCCAAAAACCACCCACCATTTCTTGTTCTTGCTTGTTATCAAATTCCCTTCAGCAGTTTCTTTCTCGCTCAAGTTGTGGTATACTGGGAAAGATTATAAAACACGGGAGGCACTTATGACCCGCACGCCCTTGGAAATCGAGAGAAAGTTCCTGATCGACCGCCCTTCCGCCGCCTGGCTTTCTGCCTGGCCCAACAGCAGAATGTTGGAGATCACCCAGACCTACCTCATCGCCCCGCCGGGAGAGGAGACGCGTCTTCGGCAGTGGACGGCGGGCGGCACTACCCGCTGGTCCCACACCGTTAAACGAAAGGTCTCTGACCTGACCCGGGAGGAAACCGAGCGGGCCATTACCCAGGAAGAATACACTGCCCTTCTCTCCCGGGCCGATTCTACAAAGGACCCTCTCACCAAACAGCGGTGGCAACTTCCCTATCGGGGACAGATTCTGGAAATCGACCTCTACCCTTTCTGGGAGGACTGCGCCATCCTAGAAGTGGAGCTAGACACAGAAAACTCCCCCATTTTCTTTCCCCCCGAACTCCGGATTCGGCGGGAAGTCACCTATGACCCATCTTACAAAAACTCTGCCTTGGCAAATAGGAGGTACCCCCATGATTAACCGGAAACGATTCGGACAATTGCTCTTTATTGTGACCCTGCTGGGCGCACTGATGACCCTTCCCGTCTCTGCCGCGTCCTCTGTACAGGTCACCATCAACGGGACCGCCGTAGTCTACAACGACACCTATGGCTATCCCTTTATCGACAGTGCCAACCGCACCCAGGTCCCCTTCCGCAAGACTCTGGAAACCTTCGGCTGTGTGGTCTCCTGGGAGAACAACACCCAAACCGCCATCGCCCAAAAGGACGGCATCACCGTCCGCGCCCCCATTGGCCATGCCTATATTCTGGTAAACGGGCAGAAAGTCACCATTGACACCTCTGCCCTGATTGTAAACGGGCGCACCTACCTGCCCATCCGCGCCGTGTTCGAGGCCTTCGGTGCCCAAGTCGGCTGGAACAACAGTACCCGCTGCGCCTCCGTGACCACCGGTACACCCACATTACAGGTCCATTTCATCAATGTGGGCCAGGGTGACGCCGCCCTCATCGACTATGGAAACGTCGAAGTCCTCATTGACGGTGGAGACAACAAGGCCGGGCCCACCTTGGTCTCCTACCTGTCTTCCTACATAGACGGACCCCTAGACTATGTAATTGCGACCCATCCTGACGCCGACCACGTGGGCGGCCTGGACGATGTGCTGGCCGCCTTCCAGGTAAATGAGGTTATCGACAGCGGCCGCTCCTCCACCACCAAAACCTATCAGCAGTACTGGACGGCTGCAGTCAACGAGCCCAACAGTATCCTCTCCTATGATGAAAACCGAACAATTCCCCTGGGTGTGAATACCGTTTTATCTATCATAGAGACCGGCGACAACTGGGACAACTCCAACAACAGCAGCGTGGTCTGCCAGCTTACCTGCGGCAATGTAAAGGTCCTCTTCCCCGGCGACATTTCCGACACCGTGGAGCGCGCCTCCCTGCATCTCTTTGGGGATGTTGATGTGCTGAAGGTTCCCCACCACGGCTCAAAAACCTCGTCCTGCATGGAATTCTTACAGGTAATCAAGCCTGAGTACGCCGTAGCCTCCTACGCTGTGGGCAACTCCTATCATCATCCCACCTCCCAGGCTCTCCAGCGCCTCATCAGCATGGGGACAACTGTCTTTGGCACCGGAAAGAGCGGCACTGTCATCCTCTCCACCGATGGCCACACCTACTCTTTCAATACAAACCAGGCCCTCACTCTGGCAGATGCCGGCGCATGATTAGCCAAGGCTGAACGGCCACCTGTTAGAAAACTTTCTTATCTGTGCAAAAATAGCATTATTATAAACAAACGGTTGATATTTCCCTGAATGATAGATATAATCAATATCGTTCATGACAAATCCTTTTGCATCACTAATAGAAACGAGGTTCACATATGGCCTATCAGTACCTTTTGGACTTAGCGCTGATCCTGCTCTGCACCAAGGTTCTGGGACTTTTCTCTCAGAAGTTCCGGATGCCGCAGGTGGTGGGTGCTTTGGTTGCTGGTCTGCTGCTGGGTCCCGCCGTGCTGGGCGTGATCCAGGAAACGGAATTTCTGAAGACCACTGCAAGCCTGGGCGTCATCGTCCTGATGTTCACCTCCGGCATGGAGACCGACATCAACGAATTGAAACACAGCGGTAAGGCCTCCTTTATCATTGCCCTCCTGGGCGTGCTCCTTCCCCTGGCCGGCGGCTATGTGGCAGGCGTCTTCTTCAATGACCCTGCTGTTCTCGGCAGCACTGCATCCGGCTCCCTGACCCTGCAGAACATCTTCCTGGGTATTATCCTCACCGCCACATCAGTGAGTATCACCGTAGAGACCCTGCGTGAAATGGGCAAGCTCCGGGGCTCGGTGGGCAGCGCCATTCTGGGCGCCGCTATCATTGACGACGTTCTGGGCATTATCGCCCTGACTATCGTCACTAGCTTCGCTGACTCCTCCGTAAATGTAACTGTGGTCCTGCTTAAAATCGTTCTCTTCTTCGTCTTTGCCATCATTGCCGGTGTAATCTTCATCCGTTTCTATGCCTGGTGGACCAGCAAGACCGAGGAAAACCGTACCCAGCATGTGATTGTCGCCTTTGTCTTCTGCCTGGCTTTCTCCTATATCGCAGAGGAATTCTTCGGTGTCACCGATATCACTGGCGCATTCCTGGCCGGTCTGCTGCTCTCCAACTGCACCACCGAGAAGCGCACCGCCTACTTAGCCTCCAACTTTGAGTCCATCTCCTTCCTCTACCTTTCCCCCGTATTCTTCGCCAGTATTGGCCTGCAGGTGGAGATTGAGTCCATGTCTGCCCACATCCTGATTTTCGCCGTGGTGCTAACGATTGTGGCTGTCCTGTCTAAGTTGGTGGGTTGCGGCCTGGGTGCAAAGTTATGCAAGTTCAATATGAAGGAATCTGTCCAGATTGGTGTTGGCATGATTTCCCGCGGAGAAGTCGCTTTGATTGTGGCCTCAAAGGGTGCGGATCTCGGCCTCATCAACACCGAGCTCTTTGGCCCCGTTGTGGTGGTCGTGGTGGTCACAACGATTATCACACCCATTCTTCTGAAGCTGGCATTCCGCGACCAGGGCCCGTCCATCTCTGCAGAGGCTTCCGAGTCCTGACCATCTATAGAAACAGCACGCCGCGCCCCGGGATTTCACTCACCCCGGGGCGCGGCTTTTTAACCAAGAGGGGCCCGGCAATACGCCGGCCCCCTCTTGGTCGTTATGTCAGTTGAATCTCTCGGTCCTCCTGCCTCCGGTTATTCTCCGGGGTGGATGAAGGAATCAAACTTGCACATCTGCTCACATACACCACAGCCCACGCACTGTGTGGAATCCACCACAGCCTTATTTTCCTTCCAGGAAATGGCTGGGCAACCGATACGCATGCACATCTTACAGCTCTTGCACTTGTCCGGATCCACTGCAATAGGCGGTAGCTTCTTCACAGACTTCAGCAGCACGCAGGGTCGGCGGGTGATGATTACCGAAGGCTCGTCTGCTGCCAGTTCCTCCAGCACCACTTTCTCGGTAGCCTTCAGGTCATTGGGGTCCACCACTCGGACACGTCGGATTCCCATGGCCCGGCAGAGGGTCTCCAAATCTATCTGCCCGGCGGGATCGCCCCGCAGGTTTTTCCCCGTTGTAGGGTTCTGCTGATGGCCAGTCATACCCGTGGTAGAGTTATCCAAGATGATGACTGTGGAGTTACTCTGGTTGTAGGCAATGTTGGCCAGGCCGGTCATGCCAGAGTGCATGAAGGTAGAGTCCCCCAGCACAGCTACTGTCTTGCCCTCGCTCTCCTTGCCCAGTGCCTTGTTAAAGCCGTGGATGGAGCTGACAGAGGCCCCCATACACTCACAGGTTTCGATGGCATAGAGAGGTTCGTATGCCGCCAGGGTGTAACAACCGATGTCACCCAGGACCGTAACCTTATGCTTGGCAAGGGTGTAGAACAAGCCTCTGTGGGGACAGCCGGCACAGAGGACAGGCGGGCGGCCGGGAACGGCCTCGTCCAGTTCGGTCCAGGTCTGTGCCTTGCCCTTAAGGCGCTCTGCCACCATTCCCTG
>JABUSR010000012.1 GCA_021442645.1 Ruminiclostridium sp. | reverse complement strand
TCCCTTCGCCACCCGTCCCGGACGATCTATCCGGGGGCGTACTGGTTTCGACGGGGACATGGGGGCAGGAATAGCGGGCGGATGGGCCTGACATCCATAAAACGGGCAACTTATAAATTAAAGAACAACAACAAGTCTGTTCTCGCCGCTGCTTAATGCGGCCGTCCACCCCAGAAGGACCACGGTCTGGGCTTGGGCGTGATTGAGTGGTGCACGTGACCGGGGTAAGCTTTGCCCCCGGCATGACAAATGAAGCTACTGAGCCGTGAAGCATGACGACTTGCGTCATGGTAAGGGAATGCAAAGAATCGTCTGCGCCCGGAGAAGTTCCTGAGGAAGTGTTTTCGGACGGGGGTTCAACTCCCCCCGCCTCCACCAAGATCGTTCCCGCTTTTGTCTGTTGCGACAAAAGCGGGAACGATGTTATTTTCGGGAAAATGTCTATCATATCAGAACTACGGGCTTTGGGGTGGGAAGCGGCGACTGTAAAGCCTGTTTTTTGCACGAAAATCGAGCGTCCTCTGTCTGTTTTCCAAAAGCAGAAGGAGGGCGTATTTTTTGTACACATCCTACATATATATATATATATATTTGTGCATTTGCCCAATTCACAGGCCTTTGATGAAGAATGTCTTGCAAAGATATGGTTTCCATGATATCAAATATGTAAAAGAAGGCTTTCTGACGATGGTATGGATGCATCGGCCATGGAATTTGCATTCCCTACGCTGCAAATGGCTGTGCATCCCATTGGAAAGGAAATCATTTTGAAATGCGGGTAAAGATTACGAAACACCCGGCCGGACGGGCCTAAAATGGAAGAGCCCGTCGATTTGCCCGCTGCACTAACTGATGTACTGAGGCCCCCATGTTTTGGCTGACATGACGGATGACGCCGCCCTGCCTCACGGTAACTTAAGGAGACAAAAGAGGATGTCAACAAGTAAAGCATCGGGAGCCAAGCCCTGGCTGGCCCTCTGGGGGGATTCCCTCCCGGAGGAACGTCTGGCGGAGTGTGCGGCCTATCATTTCATCTATAAGAGGAATCAGGGCTACCTTCAGAATACTGCGCTGCGGTACTTTGACAAAACGATTTCCTTTCAGGAACTGTTCGACAAAATCCAACAGACGGCAAGGGCATTCCAGGCACTGGGCGTGAAGCAAGGCGATATCGTCACGATTTGCTCTGTTATGACACCGGAGACCGTCTATATGTTTTATGCGCTGGATCTCCTGGGGGCAACCCCTAACATGGTGGATCCCCGTATGAGCATTCAGGGCATCAAAGAGTACATAGAGGAAGTGAACTCTGAGATTGTATGTGTTCTGCATGTTGCATACCCTAAGATTAAAGAGGCAGTGAAGGGGTTGGACGTAAGACATGTGGTTGTCAGTTCTCCCGCAGATTCGCTTCCTGCTATCAAAAAAATTCTGTACAAGGTAGCAAACAGAGATGGAAATCGATACGATTCCAATGTACTGATGTGGCTTGATTTCGCTGCAAAAGGCGCGGCTGGGGCGAATTTTGACACCAACCCCTATGATCCTGCCCATGCGGCGGTCATTGTACACACCGGTGGTACGACGGGTTCCCCCAAGGGGGTCATGCTGGGGGATAAGGCACTTAATGCCTTAGCGCTGCAAATGAGCAGGATGCAGTTTAAGCGGAAACAGCGCATGCTGAATATTATGCCGCCTTTTATTGCCTATGGCTACGCAAACGGTGTGCACCTGCCCCTCAGCGAAGGGGCGGAAGTGGTGTTGATCCCGCAATTTGATGCCAGTGCGTTCGGTTCCCTGCTGAAAAAATACCACCCGGAGCACACCGCAGGTGTACCACTGCACTATCAGATGTTGGCGCGGGATTCTTCCATGAAGAACGCGGATCTTTCCTATCTCGTCACTGCGGGCTGCGGCGGTGATGCAATCAGCACCGGCACAGAGGATGAGGTCAATGCGTTTTTGGCGGCCCATAATGCTCCCTACAAAATCAGTAAGGGATACGGCATGACAGAGGTTGCTTCAACGGCGACGGTTAATTTCCGTAATGTCAACAAAAGAGGCAGCGTGGGTATCCCGCTCTATCTGACCAATATTGGTATTTTCAAGCCGGGTACTGATGAAGAATTGGATTATAACGTGGAGGGAGAAATCTGTATCTCCGGCCCGAACATGATGCTCGGCTATTATGGTAAGCCTGAGGAGACCGAAGCAATCAAAATAAGACACAGCGATGGCCAGGAATGGATTCACACCGGGGATATCGGCTGGATGGATGAAGAGGGGTATCTCTTTATTTGCTCCCGCATTAAACGGTTAATCATCCGCCATGATGGGTTTAAAGTATTTCCGTCCGCTATTGAGAATGTTATCAGCCAGCACCCTGATATTGCAGTGTCCTGTGCTGTACCGACCAAAGACCCGGACCGTGAACAGGGCGAGCTTCCCTTTGTCTATCTGCAGAGAAAAGAGGGGGGTGGAAAATCTCAGGAAGAGATAAAAAAAGAGGTAGCTGCGCTCTGTAAACAAAATCTGGCAGAATATGCGGTGCCGTTGGAGTATGCGTTTATAGAGAATATGCCCTATACGGCAATTGGAAAGATCGATTACCTTAAGCTTGAGCAAATCAGAAGAACGAAAGAGGCAACCATTTGACAAGTACGACGATTGAAATGGGGAGGAACATTATGAGAAATTTTTCAAAAAAATTCCTGAGTATTATCCTTGTGCTGACAGTGCTGGCCCAACTGCTCTGCGTGAGTGCCTTTGCGGCAGAAGAAACGGAGAACGAGCCGGTCTATAAGAACCTTGTGGTTTTTGGCGACAGCATCTGTCTCGGCTTCAGCACAGAGGATGCCAGCATGGCTGACAGCAGCACATATGACATTGAAAGGAATCTGCTCCGTTCCGTACTGAGTGAGGATTATCAGCATTGCTACCCCACCCAGTTCGCTGCAAAGATTGGATTAAGCCCGTTCGAGGGCATCAGCTATCCCGGCGGCACCTGGGATTACAAAACCGAGACGGAATGGGATGACGTGTATAACTTCGGTATCTGTGCAGCGTGGTCGGGTGATATCAAGGAGCTTCTCACCAATCCGTACTATATCTACTGGTATGCATCTGCCAACTATGAAAATGGCGATACCTTTATCCTGCCGGAAGCGTATACCGGCGTGAGAGGAATCGTTGACACTGCGGCAGAGGGGTATAATGTTGCCGATTCGTCCACCTGGCAATATAAGACCGGGGAAGACTATGAGGGACAGTACGAGGAATATACGATACCGGCAGGGGTTGAGATTCCGGTGGTAGTCGAGAATAATTGGTGGGGGTCTGTCTCTTTTGACCTCAATCCTATTATTTACCAGAAGTATTTTTATGTTTCTGAAACATGTCTTGATGAAAACGGAAACTTTATTGACACCAATCACGACAATATTGTGAACGATAAAGATATCATTTACTATCCCATGGCAGAGTGGTGGGGGATGTATTTCCCCAACACAGAAGAATTTGGGGACAAGTTAGGCAATCCTATCCAGAACCCGCAGTTTACCAAGTATTATTATAACCTTGCTACCACCACCGTGAAGAATGGGGATCTCATTGCGCTTGCCCTGGGTAACAATGATATTTACCATAGCTTTATGGCCTATCAGCAGAGCAGCGATTCCATGCTCTGCCAGATGGTTTACTATCTTTCCTATGCATTGCAGATGAACTGCTCTGTAAACGATATCCTGACTATGCTGGAAGGTTCGATGCAGCAGGGGCAGATTAGCGGTAATACTATTGCAGGGCAGAGCAATCAGACGGCTGTGCTTGCTGCCGACAGCACGGAAAGTGATGACCCCGCGGGAGAGGGTTCCGGTTTCAGTGCCCTGACCAGCGTGGAAGAAATTGAAGCACTTCTGAGCCTGTATTCTTCTGAAAATGTGACGGCATATCTGGCGGATACGGTTGAAGCATATAAAGCCAATTACGTGGCAATCATACAGCGCGTATTTGAACTGAAGCAAGATACCGCAGAAGTGGTTCTGGTCGGACATTATAACCCGTTCGGAATGGTTAACTACCTTACCATGCTCTCTGAGGCTGCCCAGAATGGCCAACTTTTCGAGCACCTTGGCGGGAAATATGGCAGTGGAGCTCTCAGCACGATCCTGCAGACCTTTATCGGGACCCCTGAGCAGTGGGGAACCATCAATGGAATGACGGAGGAAGAACTCCTTAATTATGTAAAAAAGGGCAGAGCAGAGCTTGCCCGGTTTTTGCAGGAACTGAGCAAACTGGACATGAATGATGAGAATGTTGACCAGGCGGTGACGCAGATGTTGATGGATCTCACGTTCCCAGTTTCTGTTCTCCTCGTCGGCGATGCCCTGGCAGACACCTACGAAGAAATGAACAGCTTCCTCCAGGAGATGGCAGAGAAGTATGATGTCGCTTATGTTGACGTCAGTGATGCACCCAGCAACAGCCGATATGACCCGCATCCCACGGAGTATGGTCACACCTGGATTGCTGAGCGGTTTTATGAGACCGTTGTGCCGGAAATTACGGCCTCGATTTCCCCTGTCGGCACCGGACAGGGTGAGGTGACGCCATTGGGAAACAAGGAATTCCGCCTGCATGACGACCAGACGTACCGGTTCACGGCGAAAGAAGGCTCAAAAATCAGTGCGATTTTCGTTGACGGTAAGCGGTTGAGTAAAAATGAATTTGCCTCGGTCTATGCAGATGGCCAGTATACCTTTGAAAAGATAATGGCCAATCACAGCATTACTGTCCAGTTTGATCGGGATTTTGACAGCGTGAAAAAGTTTTCTGCGAATATCCTTGGCAGCCTTGCCAAATACGGTGTAGGTGAAGGCATGTATAAACCCGGAGACATTGTGAGTATTAATGCAGGGGCTTTGGACGGCTTTGAATTTGCCGGTTGGAAAGCGGAAGGCGTAAAGCTGGCAGACAGCGCAAGTGCAAGTACTACCTTTGAGATGCCCGAAAATGCGGTGACCATCAGGGCGACATGGAAAGCAGTGGAAGACGAGCCGGAAAACACCCCGCCGCAGCAGATTATTGCAGACGATGCCAGCTATGTCCTGCGCTTTGTGACGAACGGGGGCACCGATATTCCCGATTATACCAAGATGAGCGGAGCGGTGATAGACCTGAATGCGTTCTTCACCACCCGCGAGGGGTACGATTTTGCAGGCTGGTACAGTGACAAGGGGCTAACCAAGAAGGCCAATTTCGCCACGCTGACGAAAGATATCTCCCTCTACGCCAAGTGGGTGAAGAAAATGGTGGCCGATATCCCCTTCCGTGATGTGTCGGAAAGAGACTGGTTTTATGGAAATGTTGACTATGTTTACAGCAAGGGGCTGATGAATGGCACGAGCGGCACCCAGTTCAGCCCTAACCTCACCACTACGCGGGGTATGGTCGTATCCATGCTCTACCGTCTGGAAAGTGCGCCTGCCGTTTCCGGCAAGTGCCCGTTCAGCGATGTGATGTCCGGCGGCTACTATGAGGACGCCATCACCTGGGCCGCTGAAAACGGCATTGTCGGCGGCTACAGTGATGGCAGGTTCGGACCCGACGACAACATCACCCGTGAGCAGATGGCTGCGATCCTGTACCGCTACGCGCAGTACAAGGGCTATGATGTGAGTGAATCGGCTGACATCAGCAAATACACCGACAGCGGCGTTGCTAGCGTCTATGCTGTAAATCCGCTCAAGTGGGCAAATGCCAAAGGACTTATCACAGGCACCACCGCTACAACGATTGCCCCGGGAGGCGAGGCAACAAGAGCGCAGGCTGCAGCTATCCTGCACAGATTCTGCGAGAATATTAAGTAAAACCTTAATCGAATAGCACGCATCAGGAGGGGGCCAAGGCCCCCTCCTTTTCCTTGGGCGCAGCGGAATAAAACCAATTTTGCTTTGCCTTACAGAGGAACTCTGCACAGTTCGCCCCCCGGATTTGCCGGGAGCCAGATTTGCGGGCAAATAGGGGAACCGGACAGGGACAGACGTCCCCAATAAGCAGGAACGTATCCGGCGTTTCCAGGCATGAAAAAAGGCCGGGAAACCGGCCTTTTTCGAGTATTTCATTTGCAGTACACCGTGTCAGAGGGCGCTGCTTGCGGTCAAGACGCAGTCCGTGTAGGTGGTTCTTTCAGGGTGAGAGTCACAGGTGTCCGTAACCGTTCCGGCGCTGAGCCGACTCCGGTCCGAGGCGTCCTCGTCGATTCCGTTCTCATCGATAAACAGGGCGGTATCATACTCGTAATCACTACTGTCGCCCATGTTCCATGAGCCAAGCTGTCCCTCTGTGGTACCCGTGTTCCCGATGTTTTTGACGAGAACAGACGTTACGGTGTTCTGATTGCCGATTTCGAGGGTAATTACGGCATCGACCGTGATGTCATCCATGGAGCCCTCCCTCGCATCGGGAAAAGCTTCCACGGTTATGGCAGCGCCATTCAGGTCAAAGGTCGCAGTTTCCTCCCCTTCGGTAAAGGTGGCGGTAGGGCCGCCCATCATCCCGCCGGGCATACCGTTGCCATTCCCGTCCGGCAGTTCGGGGGGCTGTTGGCCATCGCCCTGCTGGGTGCCGTCCGGCAGTTC
>JABUSR010000138.1 GCA_021442645.1 Ruminiclostridium sp. | reverse complement strand
TATTGAGGAGAGGAGAAGGAGCATGGATCTGGTTCATGGAATCGACTGGCAGGGGATGAGTACCATGTTTTTACGTATCGTGGCCATCCTGCTCTGCCTGGTGGTCCACGAGGTCTGTCACGGACTGGCTGCCTACAAGTTAGGCGATCCCACCGCAAAGATGAGTCACCGGCTGTCGCTGAATCCCCTCCACCATTTGGACGTATTCGGGCTTATTATGATGGTCGCCGTGGGGTTCGGCTGGGCTAAGCCCGTGCCAATCGATCCCCGCTATTTCAAAAAGCCAAAGCAGGGGATGGCGATTACGGCGCTGGCGGGGCCCACTTCCAACTTTGTGCTGGCCTACCTGGCTGCCATTGGTGCCAACGCTATGGGTGCCGTGCTGGTGGCAAGGGGAGAGACTGCAGGGACGTCTATGCTCTTCGGGTTCTTCTATCTGCTGGTGCTGATGAACATCGGCCTGGGGATTTTCAACCTGATTCCCTTTCCCCCTCTGGACGGGTCCAAGGTAGTGGCCATGTTTTTGCCGGACCGACTGTATGTTCGCTGGATGATGCTGGAACGGTATGGCATGATTGTCCTCATGGCCGTTCTGTGGTTCGGTTGGCTGGACGAGTTCCTGACGGGAGCCCGGACCTTCCTGTCTGACCTTATGTTTGCCGGGTCTGAGTTTGCCTACTACGGCGTTCTGAACTTGCTGGGGTGAGCACATATGGAACGACCGGTATATTACATTAAAGGCGTGGTGAAGGAAAAAACCCGGGAGAGCGGGGACTTTGTGGGCCCGCTGGACCTGATTCTTCATCTGATGCATAAAAACAAAATCGCCATCCGGGATATCCCCCTGGCTGACCTGTTAGACCAGTATCTGGCCTGGGTATCTGCCCGTCGGGAGATGGATCTGGAGGTGGCAGGGGAGTTTATCGCCATGGCCTCCCACCTGATGCTCCTGAAGACCAGAATGCTCCTCCACGAGGAGGATCAGGAGGCAAAGGAGGAGATGGAGGCACTGATGGCTTCTCTGGAGGCCCGGGAGCGCCATGCCTTTCTGCCCCGGATTCGAGCGGTGCTGCCCCAACTGGAGGACGGATTCCAGCAGGGGAAGGATGCTTTCCCCAAAGAGCCGGAGGCCGCCTATGCACGGAGAGTCTACCGCTACGAACACAGGGGGGAGGACCTGACGGCAGCGATGGAGGCATGGCGTCAGAGGCAGGGACAAGCCCTGCCGCCGGACTGGAAAGAATTTCAGGCAGTGGTTCGCCGAGAGCCTTATCGAGTGGAACAGAAGGTGTCAGAGCTACTGGAATTGCTGAAAGCCGAGGGGGCTACCTCCCTGACCGCCCTGGTGGCGCGAAGCCGGAGCAGGTCGGAGGTTACAGCAGTCTTTCTGGCCATGCTGGAACTGTGCCGCGGGGGGAAGGTCCACCTGGCCGGCACCCTGGAGGAACCTATGATTTCTGTTGCCGAACAATGAACGAGGAGGGATGGCGTTGGATTGTGAAAAACTGAAAAGTGGGGTCGAGGCCGTCCTGTTTGCGCTGGGGGAGCCGCTGTCCGAAGAAAAGCTGGCGGACGCCCTGGGCGTCTTTCCCCACCAGGTCACAGAGGCTTGTCATAGTCTGGAGGCAGACTATCAGAGCCGAGAGGCCGGCATTCGATTAATCTGCCTGGATGGCTCATGGCAATTGGTGTCTGAGCCTCAGTGGGGAGAGGCTATCCGCCGGGTGTTGTCCAGGAAACGGCCGGACAAGCTCAGCCAGGCGGCATTGGAGACCCTGGCGGTCGTTGCCTACTTCCAGCCGGTGACCCGAGTATATGTGGACCAGGTCCGAGGGGTGGACTGCTCCCACTCCCTGTCCCTGCTGTTAGACCGGGAACTGGTGGAGCCCTGCGGCAATCTGGATGTGCCCGGGCGGCCTATCCTTTACCGGACCACGCAGGCCTTCCTTCGGTCCTTTGGGCTGCGTTCCCTGGATGACCTGCCGCCACTGCCTGATGGAATGGAGGAGAAGGAGGCGGAGGTATGATCGGATGGATCATCCTGGCAGTTCTGCTTCTGCTGGTCCTGTTGGCCTTTGTGGTCCGTCTTGGGGTCCTGGTGGGATACGACGACAGCGGCTTCCGGGTGAAGGTCCGGGTGGGCCCCCAATATATCCAGACATTTCCTGTGGCAAGGACCCCGAAAAAGGAAGCAAAAAAGAAGGAAAAGCAGGAGAAAAAAGCGGAAAAGAAGAAGGCCAAAAAGGAGAAAAAAAAAGACGCCGGCCCCGAAGGGCGAGACATTGGTGGGTTGCTGGACATGGCCTTGGAACTTCTGCCGGTGTTGGTCGATGCGGCCAGCCGTTTCCGCCGCAAGCTCCAAATTGATGATTTGACCATTGATGTGACCTGGGCGGAGGAGGATCCTGCCGATACAGGGACCCACTACGGCCAGGGCTGGGCGGTCATGGAGAATATCCTGTCCTACCTGGAGGCCAATTTTATCATCAAACATCGGCAGGCAGCTCTCTATGTGGACTTCCTGGCGGAGAAGCCCCGGATTGTAATCCGGGCGGTTCTGTCTCTGACTGTGGCCCAACTGATCGGTATTGGGCTGTGGGCAGGGCGCCGGGCCTTAAAGGTCCTATGGGATCATAGGAACACAATTAAGCCGGCCGGAACAAAGGCCGGGGCGTCAAAAAAGAAAGGAGAATCCAACCATGGAAAACAATCATCCTGTTAATGATCTGATGGCCAATACCATCCAGAAAATCCGGGAGACTGTGGACGCAAACACGGTGGTGGGGGAGCCCATCACAGTGGACGGTGTCACCCTCATCCCTGTATCCAAAATCTCCTTTGGGTTCGGGACCGGCGGAACGGAGCTTCCTGCCAAGGCAGATAAGGGTACCCCCTTCGGCGGCGGCGGCGGCGCAGGGGTAAAGGTGACCCCTGTGTGCTTCCTGGTGGTCAGTGGGGGTGCTGTGAAGGTCCTGCCCATGGCATCCCCTGCGGAGAACAGCGTGGACCGCATCGTGGAGAAGGTCCCCGAGGTCATGACGATGGTCTCCGATTTTGTAAACAAAAAGAAGGCCAAGCCGGAGGAGTAACCGGCCGGGAGAGCCTCCATACGAACAGAACCGGGTAGTATGGAGGTGCCCTGAGGAAAGGCTTTGATTGTCTCGGCGGCGCGCTGTGTCCCCGACCGGCCCTGCTGATCCATACCATGCGGCGGAGGTGATGGCGGTTACCGCATCCTCCGCCGTTTTTCCGGGTACCGGGTTTGGCCGGCCCCGCTGGGCTTTTGAAAAATGGGTATGCGGGACGAGAACGATAGAAGGAGAAGACCATGGAAGATCGTCTGCAAAAGATCCTCTCGTCGGCGGGAGTCTGTTCCCGGCGCAAGGCGGAGGAGTATATACTTGCCGGCCGGGTAGCGGTGAACGGGGCTGCAGCATCCCTTGGCGGACGGGCGGATCCGGAGAGGGATGCCATCACCGTGGATGGGATTCCCGTGGCCTGTACAGGGAAGCGAACGGTCCTCATGCTCTACAAGCCTCGGGGTGTAGTAACCACCCTGGAAGATGAGAAGGGGAGGAAGACCGTGGCCGATCTGGTGAGGGATTGCCCTGCCCGGGTGTGGCCCGTGGGACGCCTGGACATGGACTCAGAGGGGCTGCTCCTGCTTACCGATGACGGAGAACTGACCAACCGGCTGCTTCACCCACGCCATGAGGTTGAAAAGGAATACCTGGTGTGGGTCACAGGTTTCACCCGCAGGGGAGGGCAGCACCTGGCCCTGCCTATGACTATGGACGGGCAGGCCCTGCGACCGGCAACAGTGCGAGTGCTCCGAGAGGGAGACGAAGAGACCCTCCTATCCGTGATCATCCACGAGGGAAAAAATCGCCAGATTCGCCGGATGTGTGCGGCGTGTGGTATGACAGTGCGCAGACTGAAGCGCGTCCGGGAGGGCGGCCTGCATTTGGATAGGAGTCTGCGGCCCGGACAGTGGAGACCTCTGACGGGGGCCGAACTGGAAGAGATAAAATGACATATTTCTTGTGCAAGATTGAGATTTTTCTCTTGCAAAAAATGGGAAAGCGAGCTATAATATCTGCGAAAGATGACGGGAAAAACCCACGGAGGGCATAGCGGCCCGGACCATCCCCCCCAATTTGGTGTATGAAAAGAAGAAATGGAGCGGATCTGCGACCAATTGGCCGCGAAATCGGAGGACGATTGCATGGCAAAAGATATTTTAGCGCTGATCAGCAGCAAGATGAACACTTTTTCCAAGGGTCAAAAACTCATTGCAAACTACATCCTTACCTCTTATGACAAAGCCGCATTTATGACGGCCAGCAAACTGGGCAAGACAGTCCACGTCAGTGAATCTACCGTGGTGCGGTTTGCCTCAGAACTGAAATATGACGGATATCCTGCCATGCAGAAGGCATTGCAAGAGATGATTCGTAATAAGCTGACTTCCATTCAGCGGATTGAGGTCTCCAACGATCTCATCGGAAACCAGGATGTGGTGTCCAACGTTATGCAGTCGGACATGGAAAAAATCCGCCTGACCATGGAGGAGCTGGAGCGTGACACCTTTGAGGCAGCGGTGAGCGCCATCGTCAACGCCAAAAAGATATATATCCTGGGTACCCGCTCTTCGGGCTCTCTGGCAGGCTTCCTTTCCTTCTATTTTGGCCTTATGTTCGACAATGTTGTTCACGTGGGTGAGAGTGCCAACCAAGAAATCTTCGACCAGATCGTCCAGGTGGGCGAGGGAGACGTGACCATCGGCCTGTCCTTCCCCCGGTATTCCCGGCGGACTGTGCGGGCTATTGACTTTGCCCATGAGCGGGGTTCTAAGGTCATCGCAATCACAGACAGCGCATCCAACTCCATGGCAAAAGCGGCCGACTACGTCCTGCTGGCCAAGAGCGATATGGCCTCCTTTGTGGACTCCCTGGTGGCTCCACTGAGCCTCATCAATGCCCTGCTTGTGGCTATCGCCCGGAGTAAGACAGATGTGGTGGAGCACTTTGAGCGCCTGGAGCACATTTGGGAGGAGCACGGGATCTTTGTCAGCATGGAGGAAGAAAACCAATGACGCAGACCCATGTGGTCGTAATCGGAGGCGGTGCAGCGGGCATGATGGCAGCACTGTCTGCCCGGCATGCGGGGGCGGATGTGACCCTGTTGGAGCCCAATGAAAAGTTGGGCCGCAAGTTGTATATCACCGGAAAAGGCCGGTGTAACCTAACCAACAACACCACCCCGGAGGGGGTGCTGAGCAATGTGCCCCGGAATGGGCGGTTCCTGTACAGCGCAGTGACCCGGTTCCCTCCTTCGGCTGTGATGGAATATTTCGAAAAACTTGGCGTCCCCCTGAAGACTGAGCGGGGGGGACGCGTTTTTCCGTGTTCAGATAAGGCGGCCGATGTAATCGACGCCTTGTTTTTTGCGCTGAAAAAGGAACGGGTTACTATCCGTCGGGCCAGAGCCATGGGCCTGGAGACCGCCGACGGAACGGTCACAGGCGTGAAACTGGAGGGGGAGGTGCTCCCTGCCGATGCGGTTATTGTGGCCACAGGCGGCGTGTCCTATCGGGCCACAGGTTCTACCGGAGACGGGTACCGATTCGCCCAGGAGGCAGGGCATACGATCGTGCCGCCTCGGGCCTCTTTGGTCCCCCTGGTAGAGGACGGAGACACATGCTCCCGTATGCAGGGGCTGTCGCTGAAAAACGTGACCCTGACCATGAAAAATAAAAAGAAAAAGGTAGTTTTCCAGGAACAGGGGGAGATGCTGTTTACGCACTTTGGCATCTCCGGGCCTCTGGTTCTCAGTGCCAGCGCTCACGGGGACTGGAGCAAGGATAGCTATACCGCCATCATCGACTTGAAGCCTGCCTTAGATGAGGCCAAGTTGGAGACCCGCATCCTGAGGGATGTGTCCGAGGGGCCAAACAAGGCCTTCCACAACTTTCTGGAGGGGCTGGCACCCCGGCTTATGGTTCCGGTTCTTTGTGATCGGACGGAGATTCCGCCCGATCTGCCGGTGAATACCATGACCAAGGGGCAGAGGAGGCGGCTCATAGAAATCATGAAGCAGTTCACAATCCCTATTGCCGGCCCCCGCCCTGTCAACGAGGCCATCATCACTGCCGGCGGAGTAAAGACCGGGGAAATCGACCCCGGTACCATGATGTCTAAAAAGACCCGAGGCCTTTTCCTGGCGGGAGAGGTCATCGATGTGGACGCTTATACCGGCGGCTTCAACCTGCAGATCGCCTGGTGCACCGGCCGGGTGGCCGGAGACAGCGCCGCCCGATATGGGAAGGAGGAGAGGGAATGAGCAGGTACAGCATCGCTATCGACGGCCCTTCCGGAGCAGGAAAGAGCACCATCGCCAAGGCTCTGGCTGCCCGGCTGGGGTTTCTGTATGTGGACACCGGGGCTATCTACCGTACGGTCGGGCTCTATGTGGCCCGTCAGAAGGGAGACTGCGCGAGAGAGGAGGATGTGCTCCCGTGTTTGGAGACCATCCGCATCGCTATGGAGTATGGGGAGGATGGCCTCCAGCACATGATCCTTAACGGGGAAGATGTCACCGCCGCCATCCGGCAGAATGAGGTCTCCCGATATGCTTCTCAGGTTTCTCCCATCCC
>JABUSR010000099.1 GCA_021442645.1 Ruminiclostridium sp. | reverse complement strand
ATACTGAAATCCGATTAAAACAAGGCAAGAATTGGCTTGTTTTAATCGCCTTCGCAGAGGCGTCGATTTCGTATGAGACACCTTTTGAAGTATCAACCCCATCACGATTTGCACGGCACCCCGTCCAGAGCTTTTCTCATATAGTACCGGTCAAAGCCGTATTCCTGTACCCGGTCATATATTTCATAGCCCCGGTGGAGATAAATCTCCCGGGTGCGGTCGAACTTCACATTGGTATAGAGACGGCACTCTGAGCTCCCCCGGCAGCGTATGAAGTCCTCGCAGAAGTCCATAAGGACTGTGCCTACACCTCTTCCTCTGGGTTGGGTGGCCAGAATGTCCATCCACATGAATCCCCCCTCCCCCTCCTTGATGAGGAGAAAACCAAGGATCCGCCCGTCCTCCTCGGCCACAAATAGGAAGCCCTCCTCCATGGCTCGGCCATAGTCCTCCAACATAGGCCCCGGGATACGGCCGATGAGGGTGATATAGTCCTTGAATGCCTCCACGCAACAAGTGCAGACAGCTGCCAGATCTTCCAACTCAGCGCCCCGAATTTTCATAGGCTCCCTCCTGTCATACTAATTGCTATCTTACTGTATCAATACCCTTCTGATTGCCAAAGGGGGGCATCCCGGGAGCTTTAAACGCTCTACAGGGACGGAAAACGGTCGGCACAGGATGTGCCAACCGTTTTCACAAGAAAGGTGTATCGTTGCTCTTTTTCTCTCTTTTAAGCCTGCCTTACAGGTCACAGGCCACCAGGTCCTCGAAGGTCTGGCGGCGGACAGCCAAACGGGCCTTTCCCTCCCGGAGCATCACCAGGGCCGGACGGCACAGACGGTTGTAGTTGGAGGACATGGTGAAGTTATACGCACCGGTTGTCAGGACCGCAATGAGGTCGTCCCGCCGAGCTTCGGGCATCCATATGTTTTCCTGGATCAGGTCGCCGCTTTCACAGCAGCGACCGGCCACAGTACACTGAAAGCTCCGCTCATCGTTCATCCGGTCGGCAGGCAGAACCGTGTAGGCAGACTGGTACAGGGCGTACCGGGGGTTGTCGGTCATTCCGCCGTTGACAGTGATATAACTGCGATAGCCCTCAATGGTCTTCACTCCGCCCACCCGGTAGAGGGTGACGCCAGCGTCCGCCACAATGCTTCTGCCGGGTTCCAGCAGCACCTGGGGCACGGGGTAGTCCAGATCCGCACAGCCGGCCTTCAGGTGCTCGGACAGTGCCTTGATATTGCCGGGAATATCCACTGTTGGGTCTGTCTCCTTATACCGCACCCCAAAGCCACCGCCTAGGTTCAACACTCGAATAGTGAAGCCAAGTTCCTTCCGCATAGCATCCGCAAAGGCCAGAAGGATATCCACTGCGTCGCAAAAGGGCTCCGCCTCAAAGATCTGAGAGCCAATATGGCTGTGGAAGCCCAGAACATCCAGGTTCTTCATTCCCACTGCGGCTTGGACAAACCGCGCAGCCTGTCCTGTTTCAATGGGAACGCCGAACTGGCAGTCAATCCGTCCGGTGTTGATGGCCTGAAGGGTGTGGGGGTCGATGCCAGGGGTGACCCGGAGGAGAACCTTCTGGCGGATCCCCCGTTCCCCTGCAAAGCGGTCAACCCGCTCCAACTCGTGATGGTTATCCACAATGAAATGGCCCACGCCGCAGTCCATTGCGTAGAGGATATCCTCATCGGTCTTGTTATTTCCGTGGAAGTAGAGCCTCTCTGCCGGGAATCCGCCAGCCAGGGCGGTGTATATCTCCCCAGGGGAGACCACGTCGGCCCCCATTCCCTCCTCCTTCAGTGCCGGGTAGAGGCCCTTGAAGCATAGGGCCTTCCCTGCAAAGAGGGGATAGGATCCGGTGGGCATATACTCACCCAATGCTTTCACATAGGTGCGGCAGTTGGACCGAACCCGGTCCTCGTCCAGCACATACAGGGGAGCACCGAACTCCTCGGCCAGTTGGACGGCATCCAAACCGCCTATGGTCAGATGGCCGCTCTCGTTGATTCCCAGATTTTCATACAGCATAGGTCATACCTGTCTTTCTCTCAAATGAATACGTACTCTCAGGACCCTAGAAGATCGTCCATGTGATAGAATCCGGGGGCCTGGTTGACAATGAAGTTGGCCGCCGTCAGTGCGCCCTCAGCGAAGAGGGCCCGGTCGTGGGCCTGGTGCTTCAGGGTTATGGTCTGGTAGTCTGTGCCAAAGATGACCTCGTGCTCGCCAACCACATTGCCCCGGCGAATCGCATGGATTCCCACCTCATTGGGCTGGCGCTTGTGCTGGCCGGAGCGACCGTACACAAATTCGGAATCGGGGCGCTCCTCCTTCACAGCATTGGCCAGCATGATGGCCGTGCCGCTGGGGGCGTCTGCTTTACGGTTGTGATGGGTCTCAATAATCTCCACATCACAGCCGCCGAAGATGGCAGAGGCCTGCTTCACCAGGCGGACCAGAAGGGCCACACCTACGGACATATTGAAGGACTGGAACACAGCTACTTTCTCTGCGGCCTGCTCCAGCAGTGCCAGTTCCTCCGGCGTGTAGCCGGTGGTGGCCGCCACCAACGGGATGCCCCGACCGGCGCAGAACTCTGCCAATTCCCCGGCTGAAGCGTGGGATGTGAAGTCAATGACTACGTCCGCCTCACCGGTATAGTCGCCCAGGGCAGTGTACACACCCTCGCCGCCAATGCGGTCCACCATAATCAGGTCCGCACCGGCCTCGCCTGCGATCCGGCAGACGTGCTGGCCCATGCGCCCCATTGCGCCGTTTACAATGATCTTCATAAAAGCCCCTCCGACTTACACGGAGATGCCCAGAGCGCGCATCCGCTGAATCATGGTCTGGTAGTGATCTTCCTCCATAGGAACGAGAGGCAAACGCAGGAAATTCTCACAATAGCCCATAGCAGCCATGGCGGCCTTTACGGGGATGGGGTTGCTCTCGCAGAACAGAGAACGGACCAGAGGCATGTAGTCGCACTGGAGCTTGGCAGAGCCTGCCACATCACCGGCAAAGAACTTATCGGTGATAGCCACGGTGCCGGCTGGAATCACGTTGGACAGAACGGAGATACAGCCCATGCCGCCCATGGCCAAAATCGGAACAATCTGGTCATCGTTGCCGGAGTAGATGTCCAGCTTGTCGCCCACCAGGGAGAATGTCTCCACAATCTTAGAGATGTCGCTGTTGGCCTCCTTGATGGCACAGATGTTGGGGTGCTCAGACAGTGCCACATAGGTCTCTGGGTTGATGCCGATACCGGTACGGGAGGGCACGTTATAGAGGATAACGGGCTTGGTGCTGGCATCAGCGATGGTGCTGTACATCTTGACCAGACCCTTCTGCGTGGTCTTGTTGTAGTAGGGAGTCACCACTAGGACCGCGTCGGCACCGTCGGCACAGGCACTCTTGGTCAACTCCACAGCGTAGTCGGTCTCGTTGCTGCCGGTGCCGCAGATGACAGGAACGCGGCCATTGATGTACTGAATGGCGCGTCGCATGACTTCACGGTGCTCTGCATCGGTGAGGGTAGAACTCTCGCCGGTGGTGCCGCAGATGACCAGTGCGTTGATTCCCTGGGCGATCTGCCAGTCAATCAGGGCCTCCATACGGCCGTAGTCAACGCCGTCGGGGGTGGTGGGGGTAATCAGTGCAGTTGCGATACCCTTAAAAATAGGATTCTCTCTTTTCATGGTTCAATTCCTCCTGCATATTGTTTGTCGTCGCGTTTGATTTAAAAACAAAAAAATCAAGCGCGCTATGCGGGATAGCTTGCTTGATAAACATCAATAGCCACTGACGGAAAACCGCCGTGGTGTTATATCAAGGATAGCCCTCCGCAAATGGAAATTTGCGACAGTCGGACAACTGTTCGTTTGCCCGCCCAGCCTGGACTCCCTTGCAGTGAAGCCCAACTTCGGCGTCTGCCCCTTTCCCCGCCCCTGCTCTGCACAGCATTGGCAACGGTTACTCATGGCAAAACGCACCTCTATCTCTGGTTTGGCTTTATACTATTTCATTTTTATCCGTTTGTCAAGGGGGATTGCTCAGTTTTTCTCCCTGAAATCCATCCCGCCTCCGTCCTCATTTCATGGGATTTTCGACAAAAGGATGACAAGGGCCCGGATTTATGGTATAGTAGGGGCTGAAAATGTGAGGTTTTCCACCGCACACAAACTACTCGGAGAGGTGCATCCCACATGGACAAAAAGAATGATTTCCCTGTTGGCGCCGATATTTTCAGCTCCATGGACGCCTTTGACTTGGCGATGATGGGGATTTTCCCCACTGCAGAGGAAGAGCCCCAGGAGAACGACGAGCCAACTGTCAGCCCCTTTCATGACATGGACAGCATCGAGTTCCATCTCTGGATGGAGGAAGAGGTGGACAAGGAGGCCGCCCGTCGACTGGCCAGAAAAAATGCCGAAAAGAATACTGATAAGAAATAAGGTTTCAGAAGAGGACCCTGCCTTAACAGCGCTCCCACTCCGGGAGCGCTGCTTTTTCTCTTTTGGGATCCCCCCGCTGCTGTTCCCCGGGCCCACACCCGTGGGAAGATGAAGAAACCACAGTGGATGGCTCCACTGTGGCTGCTTACGGGGAAGCCGGACGGTCTCAAGAGAGCACTAAGACACTGGGGCCCTGTTAGGAGAGAGAATAGAAGGGCTCTGATTCGGCTTCAATACATGGTCTGCCTTGGGGTGTGCAAGGCTGACCGTCTGGTTGATGATTTGAGGATACCATGTTTTTTCTCATTTGTAAAACAAGAAAAACATTTGACATCCATTAAAACTTCTTATGGTTTGTTATGCTCTATTTTTCTTTTCTCTATCGATTAGATTGGCCCAAGACTGGGCCAGACCAATGGCACCAAAGGCCCCGCAGATGGCGAAGGGCACTCTGTCAGCAACACCGGAAAGCCCCACGGCTACCACATACGCCACCAACATAACCAACCATGCGAACATCATAAACTTGGAATTATCCGTCTTTTCCATACGTAAGCTCCTTTCGATTAGGTGCGTCATACACTGTTCTGCTACGCAGAGAGAAGGGGGAATTTTCCTCTTTTTACCTTCTATCTGTACTATACTCCCGTTTGCACTGGGTGTAAAACGAGAGAATTGCATTATTTCCATCAAATTGTCTCATCATAATGACACATATCTTTTGTTCTGAGGTTAAAAAATCTTCTGCCGCAGGGCAGATACTTTTTACGGCGGGCCCTTGTCTAAGACACGTACGTGGATACAGGGACTCTTTTAGGAAAGGATGAGCGTCCACGCAGAACGGAAAGATTCCCCCTTGCTTTCTTCCCTCGGCTACGCTATACTTTGAATACAATCATTTGTAAAATGGTGTTTTTAAATACAATCCATCAGATATTCTTCTTGAAAGGGTCTCGCTATGGATCAAAACAAACGCAACGCTCTTCTCACTACCATTGACATTGGCAATATCACCCGGGCCGCAGAACAACTGGGCTACACCCAGTCAGGGCTCAGCTATATCATCAAAGCCATGGAGTCCGAGGTGGGTTTTCCTCTTCTTGTGCGCTCCCGTTCTGGGGTGCGTCCCACCGCCGACTGTATGCGCATTCTCCCTATTCTCCGGGACCTCCATCACAAGAGCCAGATGCTGGAGCAGGAGGTAGCAGATATCCGTGGCCTGGCAGTCGGTACTGTATCTGTTGGGGTCTTCCCCTGCATCTCCCGGTTCTGGATGCCGGGCATCCTCCGGGACTTCACCTCCCGTTACCCTGGTATCACCCTTTCAATCCGAGAGAGCGGCCAGGAGGATTTGGACCAGTGGCTGCGCGAGGGCTCTGTGGACCTGCTTCTCTATAGCCGTCAACCCAACTACAACCACCAGTGGATTCAGTTCGTTCAGGATGACCTGTGCGCTGTAGTCCCAGAGGGGCATCCCCTGAGCGAAGCCCGCGAAATCTCCCTGGACCAGTTGAGGGGTGAACCCTTCATCATGGAAGACGATGCACACGATCACGACATTCCCCGCCTGCTGAAGGATTCCGGCTTTCGCCCCAATGTCTGCTGGTCTTCTAAAGATGAACTGGCCATACTGAATATGGTGGCCACCGGCCTGGGGGTCAGTGTCCTTCCCGGACTTTATCTCCAGGACATGCCCGCCGGCGTCAAAGCTCTCCCGCTGGTCCCCAGAGCCTATCGGCAGCTGGGCGCCGCTATGGTCAGTCTGGAAGACCTCTCTCCCGCTGCCAGACGATTTCTGGACAGCGCTAGGATCACGATGGGCATACGATAAGAAACCGCCCCCCACGGGCCTCAGCGACACTCCTCGGTCCAAAGCAGGGCACCCCCATTTTTTAGCCTCCGGTCGTCGTGATACCGTTTTCACGGGCCACCAGAACACAAACCACCTAACCCGACATACGGGTTAGGTGGTTTGCATTTTTGGTGACCCAGCGGGGATTCGAACCCCGGACACCCTGCTTAAAAGGCAGGTGCTCTGCCGACTGAGCTACTGGGTCATCTCTCTATGTTCATGTTGGGAAAAAGTCTGGCTGGGGTGGCCGGACTCGAACCAGCGAATGCGGGAGTCAAAGTCCCGTGCCTTACCACTTGGCGACACCCCATTATCAAGGTGTTAATGAAAGAGAGCCGGAACCGACGCTCCGGCTCTCTCTCGAGATCTGGGGTGGGTAAAGGGACTCGAACCCTCGACACCCGGAACCACAATCCGGTGCTCTAAC
>JABUSR010000112.1 GCA_021442645.1 Ruminiclostridium sp. | reverse complement strand
GAGTGGGAGTAATCACCCAAAGGCCGGTAATCCTTGAAAAGACAGATATTGGGGAATTCAAAAAGTCTCCTGATAACGGGCTGATAACAGAACCTCCGAAGGTCGTTATTCTGCAATCCCGGTGTTTTTGGGAGTAAAGAATGATCCCGATGGGTGCCTATGTCTATTAATAAGCATAAGAATCCCTTGCTGAGATTTTTTCTCAGCAAGGGATTTCTTCGTCTGTTAGCTTGGAAATCATTTTGTTAGGCGTTGTTTTCTCTCTTTGACAGAATAAAGCTGCAACACACATTCAGATCTGAACAGAGTCTTAATGTCTAAGTTTAGCCTTCTTTTACTACAGTCAAAAGCATCTTGAACGGAGTAATGGCTTTCACAGAATGGGGGATCCCCGCAGGCATGATAATCACTTCACCGCTGGTGAGACGATGCTCTGTGCCGTCGATGACAATCATGGCATCCCCTTCCAGAATGTAGGCCATGGCATCGCCAGGAGCTGCGTGGGTGCTGACACCCTCCCCAGTGTCAAAGGCAAACAGTGTCATTCCAACCCCGGGCCGCTGGGCCAGAGTCAGGCTGACGACCTTACCCGTCTCATAGGAAACCTGCTCCACCAGGGGAAGTTTTTGGCTGTGCTCAAGGTTCTTAATTAGTTTCTCCATATGTTTTCCCTCCGAATTTATTGTAGTGTAATCTGTAGCAGTTTAAAAGCCTTTGTTCCCCCGATAGCGTGGCGCACATTGGCCGGAACGGCCATACAATATCCGGCACAGAGGACATGAACCTGCCCGGATAAGGTGAGCGACATCTCTCCATCCAGAACATAGTAAAGGGTATCACCGTAGTATTCTTCCTCGCTGACGCCCTCCCCTTCTCCAAAGGCAAGAACTGTCATCTGGCAGTTTTCTTCTCGAGAAAGGGCCATGCTGACCACGCGCCCGGGATGAATATCGATGAGGTTTTCCAGTTTCTCAGGGCACACAATAGGCAGATTTTTCAGATAATCCAATTCTCGTGCCTCCTTTTACATCTGTTCCACAATGGTACCAAGGGCCTCGCACAGAGTTTTAGCTTCCTCACAGTTCTCCTCCTGGAGACAGAGAAGGATCCTGGTCTCCAGTTCCTTCTTCTTAGCCTCTAATTCCAGATACTCCCGGCTGAAGTGGTGCTTATAAATCATCTTCCGGAATCCTCTCGGACTCATGTGGCGGATAGTCCCATTTTCCACATAGAGAATGGCATCTGCGCAGTTGGCAATGCTATAAAAGTCGTGAGACACCATTAGGATAGCGCCGCGGTATTCTGCCAAGGCTTTATCCAATGCCATCTGCGCATAGGTATCCAAATGGCCGGAAGGCTCATCCAAAAGGAGTAGGTTAGCATTTCCTGCGCAAAGCTTTGCCAACTGCAGCAGATTTTTCTCGCCGCCGGAGAGTTTTTCGATGGGTTGATCCAGATGGTCCGGAGCAAAGCAATATCCCTGCAGATACTCCTCTACGCTGCGGGGCGTCTCAAAACCCAGTTCATAAAACTCCTGATAACAGGTGTTTTCCACGTTCAGAGTCTCCTCCTGCAGCTGAGAAAAAAAACCAATTCTTGCGTTTTCACTGTATCGAACGGCAGGATTGTTGCCAACCCAGAGCTCTCGCAGGAGAGAGGTCTTCCCTGTTCCGTTTGCACCAACGATTGCAATCTTTTCGTGGGCACGGACCGTAAAGCTTACCTTCTCCAGGAGTTTTTCCTCAAAAGCCAGGCTGTAATCCGTCACCTGAAGGAGAACATCTTCCTCACCATCAGGAATCTCTTCCTCTACCACGGGCAGAGCGATCTCCGGCCGGCGGAGCTCCACAAAGGGGGCTTTGATGTTTCTGGCCTCCAATCTACCCAGGTAGGAAACCTTCGCTTTCAGCGCACGGCCTTTGACAGGGTCTGCCACAAGGGTAGCCTCTTTTCGCAGGCGAACGACCATCTCCTCTGTGCGCCGGATCTCTGCGTCGTTTGCCTGGGTAGCTTCCTGCAGTTCGATCTTTCCCTGTAGCAGAGAGTAATTGTATTCCAGGAATGTGCCGTCGAATTCCTGCAGACCACAATTTTCCAGGTGCCAGATCTTATCAAAGCACCGCCCCAGCAGATATCGGCTATGGGTAATGACCAGCAGGGTACCCTCATAGGCGTTAATCAGGTCTCCAAGCCCGGTCAGGTTTTCAAAGTCCAGAAACACATCGGGCTCATCCATGATGAGCAACCCCGGGTAGCGGAGCATCTGCCGGATGACCTGTACTAGCTTATATTCCCCGCCGCTGAGCTTGGAAAGTTCCAGATCTGCCTTGCCGTCTAATTCTGCCAGACGCAGCTGGCGCTGAATGTTCCGTTCGTAATTATCTGCGTCGATGGACTGGGCTTCGTCCAGTAGCAGCTGATACCGCTCAAGCAGGTCGTCCAGCTCCTCGGCCGTTTCCATTGCCCCACAGACCGCATCCGTTTTTTCCTGCAGACGAATAAACTCCTCGCTGAGGTAGTCAAACACTGTGATGTTCCGATTTTTCTCTTGCCCGGTGAACTGACTCAAATAGCCGATTCTTCCGGCACCCTCTGTCAGTAGTTTACCATCAAACAGGTAGCCCTCCGGCCGCCGGATGATATCCACCAGCGTGGTCTTACCCGTGCCGTTGCTGCCGATGAGAGCGCAATGACGCCCCGGCTCGAGGGCGAACGATATCTCTTTGTATAAGTCCTTTTCCGGGAACCCGAAGGACAATTTTTCCGCTGTTACCATGTTGATTCCTCTGTAAGCTTAGCTGATCTTCTGTTATATATGCAGATGAAATTTTCCTGCATCCAAGCATCTTAATCCCATTATAATGAGATTTTTGTTAGTTTACAAGAAGCATTTACCTATTGTAAAATTTCCATTGCAAAAAGCATAACTAGGTGCTAAAATATAGGCAAGTTTTACAAAGGACGTGTTCTAATGAAGGCGAGACCCATCGGTAGCCTATGCCTGATTCTTCTCATCTTACTCAATCTCATCGTCCCGGTCAGTGCCGCCCCGACAAGCACGGTCGAACCTGTGACAATTCTGTTTACCCACGATATGCATTCTCATCTCCTGCCTGCGGAGGATGGTGAAGGAAACTCCTACGGAGGCTATGCGCGTTTAAAAACTGCTATTGATGCACAGAAGGACCTCCATCCCAATGCCATTCTCATTGACGGCGGCGACTTTTCCATGGGTTCTCTGTTCCAGGCTGTCTATACGACAGATGCCGTCGAGCTCCTTATTATGGGGGCTTTGGGCTACGATGCTACGACTTTCGGCAACCACGAGTACGACTACCGTGCCCTAGGTATCGCCAACATGCTCAATGCCGCTGCAGACAGTAAGGAGCCATTTCCTTCTATTGTTCAGGCCAATTACAAGCCGCCTGCCGAGGGAGACCCGGACTACGATGAAAATGCTGCTACCGTATGGGCGGCCTACGAGCGCTGCGGTATTCAGGACTACACTGTTATTCAGCGTGGCGGCATAAACTTTGCCATCTTTGGCCTTATGGGAGAAGACTCTGATGCGTGTGCCCCTATGTCCGGCATGGTCTTTCAGGACCCGGCAGACACAGCCAGGCGTATCGTGGCAGAGATTCAGACGCAGGTTTCAGAACCCCGTGTAGTGATCTGCCTGTCCCACAGTGGCACCAATAAGGACCCTAAAAAGTCCGAGGATGAAAAGCTGGCAGCTGAGGTGGATGGGATTGACGTAATCGTCTCCGGGCACTCCCACACCACGTTGGAGGAGCCGATCCAAGTCAACGATACCTATATCGTCTCTGCCGGAGAGTACTGTCAAAACATGGGGGTCCTCACATTGGACCTCTCCGGGGGTAACTGCTCTCTGCACAGTTATTCTCTCATCCCTATTAATGACAGCCTTGCCGAAGATTCGGGCATCCGTGATAAGATAGAGGAATACAAAAAAATTGTGGAAACCAGCTATCTTACCCGGTTCAGCAACTTGACCTTTGACCAGGCGCTGGCGATAAATCCCTATCAGTTTGACGACCTTGAGGACTTGAAAGAACACCGAGAGTCTGCCCTGGGCAATTTAATTGCAGACTCCTACCTCTGGGCCGTCAAGGAACTGGAGGGAGATAACTACATCCCTGTAGACTTTGCCATGACTGCCAATGGCATTATTCGTGATTCTCTGCCACTGAGTGAAGTCACCGTATCAGATGTATTCAACATCTTATCCCTGGGTTCCGGAAGCGATCAGACCTCCGGCTATCCGCTGGTGTCTTGCTGGATTACAGGCAAGGATCTGAAGAATGCCTTTGAGGTCGACGCCTCGGTGACAGGGCTAATGCCCACCGCGCAGCTCTATTACAGCGGCATGACCTTTACATTTAACCCCCATCGTATGCTATTCAACCGGGTGACGGACTGCGCGCAGGTTCTGGAAGACGGCACCACAGTCCCCATCGAGGATGAAAAGCTGTACCGCGTTGTCACAGGCCTGTATTGCGGGCAGATGCTGGGCGCGGTCAAAGATAAATCCTTTGGCATCCTGAATATCACACCCAGAGATGCCCAGGGCAATGAGATCACAGACTTGGAGTCGTGTATCCTCTATGACCAGTACGGGAACGAGTGTAAGGAATGGTACGCTCTGGCCGCCTACCTGGGTTCGATGGGGACAATCTCTGAAGACTACACCGGCCCGGACGGACGAAAAATCGTAGATAACAGTTGGGCTCCCTCCCATCTGCTGACCAATCTGAACGCCGTCTCCTGGATCTTCTTGGCAGTGGTTCTGGTCCTCGTGGTGTTGGTTATGCTGGTCATTCGCCTTAGCATTTACAGAAGACGCCGCCTTCGTGAGCTCCAGCGTACCATGCGGAGCAAGATGTAACGCCAGTTTTTAGACGAGCGTTGTTCCCTGACAGTTCTAAGAAATGTGTTTTTTAGGAAACAAGCCCACCGTTCACACATGAATTCCCTTGTAAACAGCAATGATTTATGCTATTCTTTAGCAGCAATAAGCGGATTGTTTATCGATTGAAAAGCACACTATAAATACGGAGGAAGAAATATGGCAGACCAACAAAAAGTTGATATGTACATGGTAGCCAACCAAAAGTATTTCCCTGAGGATAAGCGTCCCATAATCAGGGACCGACTCCTAGCGATGGATGATAATCAGTTTATAAACATGTCGATGCTCGAGTTGAAAGACCCTACAATTTTATTAGTTGTCTCAATTTTTCTTGGAACATTAGGTATTGACCGCTTTCTAGTAGGAGATATCGGAATGGGCATTCTGAAGCTTTTGACGGCTGGGTGTTGTGGAATTCTAACGATTATCGACTGGTTCTGTATTCAGAAGAGAACCCGCGAGCTTAACTTCAATAAAGTCATGGGCTTCCTTTTTTAAGGTGCAAATTCCGTGGACTACCCTTCTGAAGCGGCTGAAGATTATTCTCCTGATGTGTCTGCTATGGGGGATTTATATCCTTGTAGATTTTAAGTGCCCCATAAATTACGTATTTTACATTAATTGCCCGACTTGCGGGGTAACAAGAGCGTTACATGCGATGATTCATGGAGATTGGTCGGGGTACCTTCATATCCAACCATTTGCGTTACCGCTGTGTGTGGTTGTATTTTCCTACATCGCACTCAAAGGTCTGTCCAAAAATATGGACCGATGGATAGATATAATATCTCTCCTTGTGCTTGTCCTTAATTTGGGATGGTGTTGTTATACGAACCTTTAACGGCTGTAAAAACATCAAAAGCGACCAGCTATAATAAGTTGGTCGCTCTTGTTTTTCCCATTCACCAGTAAACAGGCAAAACCTGTGTAGCTTTTTATCTTGTTGTTCCGTCAATCCCAGAAACTCGGTCAGCCGACTCAAGTACGGTTCACGCTTTCGGCCAGGTACTCGTCTGCATAGTGGGAAGCCACTGCGCCATCAGCCGCAGCTGTAATAACCTGCCGCAGGGCCTTGGCCCGGATGTCACCCACAGCAAACACACCGGGAATGTTGGTCCGAGTGGTCTCATCCGCCCGGATATAGCCGGCCTCATCCAGGTCCAGGAGCCCCTTCACCAGACCCGAGGCAGGGACTCTGCCAATGCTGACAAAAAGCCCGTCGCAGGGAATATCGTTCTCCTCCCCGGTGAGGACATTCTTTACTTTTATGCCGGTCAGGCGTCCCTCCTGGTGAAGTTCTGTTACAATGCTGTTCCAGCAGAAGGTGACATTTTCCGCTGACATCAGAGGTTCATGGTAAACCTTGGTGGCCCGGAGGGTGTCCCGACGATGGACCAGGATTACCTTCTCACACACCCGTGACAGGACCATGGCATCCGCCGCTGCAGAATTCCCGCCGCCTACCACCACCACGGTTTTTCCGCGGAAAAACATACCGTCGCAGGTGGCGCAATAGCTGACGCCGCGGCCAGTCAGTTCCTTTTCCATAGGCAGACCCAGCTCCCGCGTGGAGGCGCCGGTAGCAATCATCACCACCCGGCCGAGGATTTTCCCTTGGGCGGTCTCTACTTCTTTAATCTCCCCCTCCAGGCTGACCGATAACACGTCAGCCGTGCGGGTCTCAGCGCCGAACCGCTCGGCGCCGTTCTTCATTTGCTGGCCAAGGGTGAAGCCGTCGATCCCCTTGTCAAACCCGGGGTAATTGTCGATCTGCTCGGTCAGGGCCATCTGTCCGCCGGGCATCATTTTTTCTACAAGCACGGTCTGCAGCCCAGCCCGGGCACAGTAGAGCGCCGCTGTATATCCGCCGGGACCGCCGCCAATCACAACCACATCATAGAT
>JABUSR010000235.1 GCA_021442645.1 Ruminiclostridium sp. | reverse complement strand
CCAGCCGGACCTCCGATCCGCCTGCCCGCTGTCATTCGCGACAGCTTTTTAAGTTTACCACCCTACCTATAGATTGTCAACCCCTCTTTTTATTATTTTCTGCTTTTTCCTTTTCATCGCCGCCATCTCTTTACGCCCCCGACCGAACTATGCTATTATAAGAAATATATAATAAGCATCCACCTTTCTATGATCCAACAAAAAGGAGCCCCTTATGAAATCCTTCCTTCGGCGCATGCTTGCGCTGCCCCTCTGTGTCCTTCTGCTCTCCACTTCGGCATTGGCCTCCGATGCCCTGGGCAGCCGGATCTATTCCTATACATTAGATATCTGTGACAACACCACCCTGACCCGGGAGGTCATGTGGAGCGCCTCCAAATCGGACCTGCGCACGGAAAACTACGTAACCTACAAGCCCTCCCGCAGTGTCTCACCTAAAGTGAGCTATGGCTCATCCGTCCTGGCCCGGCAGTCTGTGATTACCATGGCCCGGGACTTGGAGAAATCGGGGGACCGGGTCCTCAGCGGAATCAACGGCGATTACTTCGTGATGGCCACAGGGAACCCCCTGGGTCTGGTGGTCACCGACGGCATCCTCCGCTCCTCCGCCTCCTACCTCCACGCCTTGGGCTTTAACGCCGATGGTACCGCTGTTATCGGAACCCCTGCGCTCACCCTTCGGGCAGACTTCAAGGGGCACTCCCTGAAAGTCTCTGAGATTAACAAAATCCGGGACGGCGAGGGCTACTTCCTGTTTACCGATGATTTCGGCACCACCACCAAGAACACAAAACCCGGTATCGATGTGATTCTTACGCCCATCACGGGCAACACCGGCAAAGCCGTGAAGGGGGCCGACGGCGTCTCCCTCACCACCTCCAACCAGCTGAAAATCGGCTCTCTTGTCCCCTGTCGGGTGGAGCAGGTTATCGATGCAACCGGCGCCACCACCATCGCGAAAGGAAAGTTCGTCCTGTCCATCATCGACACCGGCGGCCAGTGGCTGAAGGATATGCTCCACTCTCTGCAGCCGGGGGACACCCTCAACCTGGAAGTCTACAGCGACGACACCCGTTGGAATAACGTAGACTGTGCCGTGGGTGCCATGTACTGGATTCTCGCAGACGGCCAGGTTACCGCCGGGCTGGACGCCTCTACCGCTGCTCCTCGGACCGCCGTAGGCGTCAAGCCCGACGGCAGTGTGATTTTCTACACCATCGACGGGCGCCAAAGCGGCCACAGTGTGGGCGCCACCATCCAGATGGTCGCCCAGCGGCTGAAAGAACTTGGCTGCCGTGACGCCATCCTGCTGGATGGCGGCGGCTCCACCACCATGGTGTCCACCTATCCGGACTATTCGGACTCCACCCTGATCAATGCCCCTTCGGAGGGAACGGTCCGTTCGGTAACCAACGCCATCTTCTTGGTCTCTAACCTGAACCCCACCGGCAAGCTAGGTTCCCTGTATGTCACGCCCAGCAGCCTGACCCTTCTGCCCGGTGCCACCACCCAGTGCGTCGCCACCGCCATGGATACCGGCTGGTATCCCATGGATAACCTCCCGGGCCAAGTCACCTGGTACTCCCCGGAGGGTGTCGTCAGCGACACAGGGCTCTTTACCGCTCCGGTATCCACCGGCAGGTACACCGTCTCTGCGGCTGTCGGCGGGGCCGCAGGCAGCACCACCATCCAGGTCTACGATACCCCGGATTCCATCTCTGTGGTGGACCGGTCTACGGGAAAGAGCGCCTCCTCCCTGACCCTGGCCCCCGGCCAGAAGGTGGAACTGGACGCCTCGGCCTCCTACCGCACAGTGGGTCTCACAGGCAGGGACGAATGCTTTACCTGGACCGCTGACCCCTCGATTGGTACCATAAGCAGTTCCGGAACTTTCACCGCTGGAGAGACCACCGCCTCAGGAAAGATCAAGGTTGCGGCAGGAAAATACGCCATCACCATTTCTGTCTCGGTAAAGGCCCCCTCCCGGTACACCCTCCTGTCGGACTTTGAGGGGAATGACCCGTGGTTCACCTCCTCTACCGCCTCCCTGACATTGTCTGATGCATCCTCCCAAGTTAAATACGGCACCCAGAGTCTCCGGGCGGCCTATACATTAAAAGACTGGACCGCCTCTCTCTCCGCAGCGCAGACTCTGTCCTCCGCCGACAAAGTCCTCTCCCTATGGGTCTATGGGGACCAGTCGGGAAACACCCTGAGCGCCTCCTTTACCGATCCCGACGGGGCGAACCTGACCCAGCCCCTGGGCACTCTGAATTTCTCCGGCTGGAAACAGCTCTCCGCCGCCGTCCCCAGCGGGGCGACCACCTTCCGCGGACTGGCCCTATCCGGCAGCAAGGCCTCAGGGACGATTTGGCTGGATCAGGTGGTAATGGCCAACCAGGCCGGTTGGGACAACACAGCTCCCAAAGTCTCCCTGTCAGTCAATGGTACCTCCGTCACTGCCAAGCTCACAGACGACGCCAAAGATGCCCTAAGCAAAGACCGAATCTCCCTCACCCTGGACGGTCGGCCGGTGGCCTTCCTCTTCGACGCCTCTACCGGAACCCTCACAGCCACCCTGCCCTCTCCGGGCGCTGGGCTCCACCGGGTCTCCGTCACTGCTGCAGACCCCTGCGGCAACCTAGGGCAGGCGTCTGCCAGCCTCACCGGCACCGCCCATCAGGCCTCCTTTGCTGACACAAACGGTCACTGGGCCAAGGACTACGTGAGCAGTCTGTATGCACAGGGGATTATCACTGGCGATTCGGTAAACGGCACCCTCTTCTTCTACCCCAACCAGTCTATCACCCGAGGTGATTTCGCTCTGATGACCTCCCGCTGGCTGGGCATCGACCCGGAAAAATACAGCCATGTCTCTCTCCCTTATGCAGACACCGCCGCCATCCCCAGTTGGAATCGGAACGCTGTCAGGGCCCTCTACTCCCTGGAGATCATGCAGGGCAGCCGGGGCAACGATGGTCTGCTCTACGCCAATGCTTCCGCTCCCATCACCCGGGCGGAAGCCATGACCATCCTGGGCCGTCTCCTGCCCAAGGGTTTTCCTTCCGCCTCCCTGTCCGCCTTTTCTGATGCCTCCGCCGTCCCCTCCTGGTCCAAGGAGCACATCTCCGTCCTGGCCGGGCTAAAGGTGGTAAGCGGCTCCAACGGTAGCCTCCGGCCCAACGACTCCGTTACCCGGGCAGAGGTGGCAAAGCTGCTCTTCACCCTGTGGTAATCCATCCTTGACAAACCGGCAACCTGTTTTCGGATTTCCCTGAAAAAGGGCTTGCAAAACAGAACAGAGTATGTTAGCATATAGGATAGTCAACTGTATCCCATGTTATAAGTGGGATTTATCATGTATGCAGATCACAAATATTTGAAAGGAATTACCATTATGGCAACTAATATCGTCTCTGTCATCCAGGTTCTGGTTGGCATTGTCCTCATTGTATTTGTTCTGGGCCAGTCGGGCAAGCACTCCGGCCTGGGCACCATCGGCGGCGCAAGCGAGTCTTTCCTGTCCAAGAGCCAGGCAAAGTCCGTGGATGCAAAGCTGGCAAAGTGGACCAAGTGGGTCAGCCTGGTCTTCGTGATTCTGACTCTCTCCCTGAGCCTGCTGCCTCACTAATTGCGTTCCTTCCAAAATGCCCTTCCATTGGTCGGAAGGGCATTTTCTTATAGAAATGTCCCGCTCCATGCCACACTTTCTCATTATGAGGTGAATCCAAATGACCCGTGAAGAAGCATTTGATGTGTTGGACCGAATGGCCAAAGGCATTGCCGAGATGTTTGGCTCCAACTGTGAAACCGTGATCAATGACCTGTCAGACCCCCTCCACCCTGTTCTGGCCATCTACAACGGGCATGTGTCCGGCCGCTCTGTGGGCTCAACCCTGGACGTCACCGGCATAGAGCAGGATCTCCACCTAGATGGTGATGTGGTCAACTTGCTGGCGGTCACTCCCAGCGGCCAACAGACCAAGAGCTCCACCTTTTCCATCAAAGGGGACGACTATCACTACGGCTTTGGCATAAATTATGATTTTACACCCCTGACCTATGTGAACCGGGTCCTACTGGATCTGATGCACACGGAAATCGACTTCCACAGCGCCATGTACAAGCCCCGGGACACCGGCATCGGGGAACTGTTCGACGCCGCCGTACTGCGGGTTGGCAAGCCCACCCGGGAGATGAACAAGGCCGCCCGCCTCCGGGTCATCGAGTACCTGAAGGAGATGGACGCCTTTTCCTACCGCCGTGCGGTCCCCTATGTTGCCACCCACCTGGGAGTCTCCCGCTATACCATTTACAAGTATCTGGATGAGGTGAATTCCCGGCCTTCGGCAGGTGTTTCCGGTTCGGACAACAAGGAGGACCGGTAAGATGCAGCAGCGTATCAACGCCTATTTTTCCGATAAGGAGGACCTGCTGGTGCATTCCGTCTCCCGCATGGTCCGAATCGAAAGCACCACCGGAGCAGCCCGGCCCGGCATGCCCTTCGGTGAGGGTCCCGCCGCTGCGCTGGATGAGATGCTCCGTCTCTCGGAAGAGCTGGGGCTCCCCGGGGAAAACCTGGAAGGCTATGTGGGTGTCATCGATCTGAACAAGCAGGAAACCGCCCTGCATATCTTAGGTCATCTGGATGTGGTGGACGGTGGAGAGGACTGGACCCAGACCACTCCCTTCAAGCCCAAGCTGGTAGACGGCATCCTCTACGGCCGGGGCACCGACGACGACAAGGGGCCTATGGTGGCTGCCCTGCTGGCCATGAAGGCTGTAAAGGATCTGGGCGTCCCCCTGAAGAAAAATGTCCGCATGATTCTGGGTACCGACGAAGAGACCGGGTTCCGGGATATCCACTGGTACTACGACCGGCATCCCTATGCCCCCTATACCATCTCCCCGGATGCCGACTTCCCCATCATCAACATCGAGAAAGGGCACTATCAGCCCACCTTCACCGCAGGATGGCCCGCCGTGACCGTTCTGCCTCGGGTCTCCTCTCTTACTGGCGGCCCTCGGCTGAACATGGTCCCCCCCAAGGCGCAGGCTCTGGTACTGGGCCTGACTCCCCAGGACATCCAGGCCGTCTGCGACACCCTGGATTTGGAACCCAACATCACCTTTACCCTAACGCAGCAAGAGAACGGGGTCCGCATCCTGTGCAGCGGCGTGGCAGCCCATGGGTCTACCCCTGAGGAGGGCCACAACGCCCAGACCGCCTTGGTGTCCCTGCTGGCCGCTTTGCCCTTGGCAGACGCCCCTTCCACCCTGGCCATCCGCAACCTGGCTGCCCTGTTCCCGCACGGCGACTTCACCGGCGAGGCATTGGGGATTTCCCAGTCCGACGATCTGTCCGGCCATCTTAGCCTGGCCTTTACCCGCATCTCTCTGGATGATACAGGCCTTGAAGGCCGTTTTGATACACGCACCCCTCTGTGCGGCACCGATGAAACCATTCGGTTGCCGGCAGAGGCTGCATTGGGACGGGCCGGCTTTTCCGTCAAAGGTGAAATCGACCCTCCCCACCATGTCCCCGCTGAGGATCCGCTGATTCAAACCCTGGCCAGATGCTACGAGATGTACAGTGGCCGCAAAAGCCAGTGCATCGCCATCGGCGGCGGCACCTATGTCCACGGCATCCCCGGCGGTGTGGCCTTCGGGGCCAGCATGCCAGGCTTCGTCTCTAACCTCCACGGCCCTGACGAGCGGGTAAATATCAAGGACCTGCTCACTGCCGCCAAGATTTACGCCCAGGTCATCCTAGAACTGTGCTCCTGATTGCCACTCAGTGCTAAGGGCGGGTGTTCCCACCCGTCCTCTTTATTTTGTTTTCACCACGGAGGCTTTTCCATGGCAAAAAGACTGGAACTCTTTCTCACCTTCGCCCGAATCAGCGCCAGCTGCTTCGGCGGCGGCTACGCCATGCTCCCCTTCTTCCAGCGGGAGCTTGTCATGAAGAAGCAATGGCTCACTGACGAAGAGCTGCTGGACATCCACGCCATCGCCCAGTGCACCCCCGGCGTGATCTCTGTGAATGTCTCCACCTTCTGCGGCTATCAGACCCGTGGGTTTGTCGGGGCCCTGTGCGCCACGGCAGGCCTACTGACCCCGCCAATCCTCATCGTCCTGGTCATTTCAGCCTTCTTCTGGGCCTATGCTGACTACCCAACGGTCCAGTACGCCCTGACAGGCATCCGGGCCTGCGTCGCCGCCCTCATCATCAACAGCACGGTAAAACTCTACCGGAAGGCCGTTCTGGATCTCCCCACCTTCCTGGTCTTCCTCTTGGTCTTCCTCCTGGCGGCCTTTGTAAAGCTCTCCCCCCCGCTCCTGGTTTTGGGGGCCTTTGTCGTCGGCCTTCTCTCTGCCGTCCTCTCTCGAAGGGAGAACCGGCCATGATTTTCCTACGCCTGTACTGGGAGTTTTTTGTGGTTGGCTGCTTCTCTGTGGGCGGTGGCATGGCCACAGTCCCCTTCCTCTTTGATCTCTCCACCCGCACCGGCTGGTTCACCGCCGCCGATCTGGCCAGTATGATCGCCATTTCTGAGGCCACCCCCGGGCCTATCGGCATCAATATGGCTACCTATGTTGGAACACACAGTGCTGGATACTTTGGAGGTCTTGTTGCTACTTTAGGGGAAATTACACCTTCTATTGTTGTAATTCTCATTGTTGCTTCTATTTTGTCAAAGATATGTTCGTCCATGCAATTCCTTTCCGTTTTGCCAAAAATCTATTTTTAAATGAAATATGCAAATTTAGATGTTGCCGTTTATACGTCAATATTCGTCGCATATTTTGCGTTCGTCTCAATGAACTCCCGGCGCGGTTCGACTTCATCGCCCATCAGCGTGGTGAACGTGACATCCAGATCCTGAGGGTTCTCTTCATCAATCAACACACG
>JABUSR010000155.1 GCA_021442645.1 Ruminiclostridium sp. | reverse complement strand
TGACGTTTGCGGACTCGGAGGAGATGGCATGACCAGAATTTACCTGATTCGGCACGCGGAGGCGGAGGGAAACCTTTACCGCCGGATTCACGGACAATATAACAGCCTTATCACCAACAACGGCTACCGGCAGATTAAGGCGCTGGAGGAGCGTTTTCGGGATATCCACATCGATGCGGTGTACTCCAGCGACCTCTTCCGTACTATGACTACGGCCCAGGCCATTACAGTGCCCAAGGGGCTGCCGCTTATCACCCGGCCGGATCTGCGGGAGATCAACATGGGGGACTGGGAGGACCATACCTTCGCCTACATCTCCCGAAGAGACAAGGAACTTATGAAGCAATTCTCCACCACGTCGCCCCTGTTCCGGGCACCTCGGGGGGAATCTTTCCTGGAACTCAGCCAGCGGGGTGTGTCGGCCATTCGTAGCATTGCCGCTATGCATGATGGGCAGACTGTGGCGGTCTTTGCCCATGGCACCCTCATCCGGAATACCGTGGCAGCCATTATGGGCCAGAGCCTGGAGGAGGCCGCCAAGTCCGGCCACAGCGACAATACGGCTGTCACCCTGCTGGAAGTGGAAAACGGGAAGACTACCGTTGTTTTTGCCAATGATAACTCCCACCTTACCCCGGAAATCTCCACCCTGGCCCGGCAGCACTGGTGGAATAAGAACAGCGACAAGGTGGATATCAACCTCTGGTTCCAGTACGCCGACCTGACGAAAGAAGAAGATAGGGCGTTCTTTATGGCTTGCCGGGAGGAGTCCTGGCGGAGCCTCTATGGGAAACTGGATGACCACTTCGACGGGCGGGCCCTCCTGGCTGAGGCGGAGGCCGCCCAGCAGCGGTACCGCAAGAGCGTGGCCATCGCCATGGATGGCCGCAAGCGGGCCGGTCTGCTCCAAATCGACCCCACCCTGGGAACGGAGGACCGGCAGGGCCATGTCTCCTTCCTGTATGTCCTGCCGGACAGCCGGGGTGATGGACTGGGCGTCCAGGTCCTGGGAAAGGCGGTGAGCACCTTCCGAAACCTGGATCGTGAGGTCCTCCTGTGGTCCTGTGATGAGGGGAACAAGCCGGCGCTGGACTTCTCACAGAAGTATGGATTCCAGGTGACCGGTACCGTCGCCGGGACCCAGGGCGGCTTGTATCGGATGGAAAAGCCCATCGGCTATGAAAACCAAGGAGAGTTGCTGCTTTGAACCAACGGAACGACTTTTTGCCCATTTCCATAGAAGATATGCGGGTACGGGAGTGGTATTATTATGACTTCCTGCTCATTACCGGGGATGCCTATGTGGATCACCCTTCCTTCGGTACGGCTATCATCAGCAGAGTGCTGGAGGCCGAGGGGTACCGGGTGGCCATCCTGGCCCAGCCTGACTGGAGGGAAAACGAATCTTTTACCGCTCTGGGCAGGCCCCGCTATGGGGTGTTTATCAACGGGGGCAATATCGACTCCATGGTGGCCCACTACACTGCGGCCCGGAAGCGCCGCCACGACGACGCCTATTCCCCAGGTAACCGGGCGGGTCGTCGCCCCGACCGGGCGACCATCGTTTACGCCAACAAGATCCGGGAGGTCTATGGGGACATCCCTATTGTCATCGGGGGGCTGGAAGCATCTCTGCGGCGGTTTGCCCACTATGACTACTGGGAGGACAAGGTCCGCCGGGCAATCCTCTTTGATGCCCGGGCCGACCTGCTGGTCTACGGCATGGGCGAGCGGGCAACCCGGGAGATTGCAAAACGCCTGGCCGCCGGTGAGCCGGTGAGCCAAATCACCGACGTGAAGGGGACTTGCTTTGCGGCCGATTCGCCCGATGCCTGCCAGTATCCCGCTGTCCGGGTGGCCTCCTATGAGGAGGTCAGCCGGGACAAAAAGGCCTACGCTGCTGCCAACCTGGTGGAGTACGACGAGCATGACCCTATACGCGGCAAGGCTGTCATCCAGCCCCATGGTGAAAGCTATCTTATCTACAATCCCCCGGCTATGCCACTGAACACCCAGGAACTGGATCAGGTAGCCGAGCTGCCCTATATGCGGGAACCCCATCCGGTTTATGATTCCATGGGGGGCGTGCCTGCCATCGAGGAAGTTCGGTTTTCTGTCATCCACAACCGGGGGTGCTTCGGGGCCTGTAAGTTCTGCTCTCTGGCCTTCCACCAGGGGCGAATGGTTACCTCCCGCAGCCATGAGAGTGTCATTCGAGAGGTCACGGCCCTCACGAAGCACCCCGGTTTCAAGGGATATATCCACGATGTGGGGGGGCCCACGGCAAACTTCCGGCGGGCCTCCTGCAAAAAACAGATGGAGCATGGCCTGTGCAAAAAGCGGGACTGCTTGGCACCGGAGCCCTGCCCCAATCTGGATGCCGACCACACGGACTATTTGAAACTCTTGCGAAAACTCAGGGAGATCCCCGGGGTAAAGAAGGTCTTTATCCGATCCGGAATCCGGTTTGACTACCTGTTAGAGGATAAAAACGGGGAGTTTTTTGCTGACCTGGTGAAGCACCACATCAGCGGCCAGCTGAAGGTGGCCCCGGAGCATTGCGTGGGCCACGTGCTGGACCACATGGGCAAGCCCCACATTGGGGCATATGAGAAGTTTAAGGACAGGTACCAACGGCTGAACCAGAAGTACGGCAAGAACCAGTTTCTGGTGCCTTATCTGATGTCCTCCCACCCGGGCTGTACCCTGGGGGATGCCATCTCCTTGGCCCAGTGGCTGAACAAAACCGGCCGACAGCCGGAGCAGGTCCAGGACTTCTATCCGACCCCCGGCACCATCTCCACCTGTATGTACTACACGGGGCTGGATCCCCGGACCATGAAGTCGGTCTATGTGCCGAAATCCCCTCACGAGAAGGAACTCCAGCGGGCCCTTCTCCAGTGGAAGAGACCGGAGAAGCGGCGGTTGGTGATGGAGGCTCTCCATCGGGCTGGTCGGGAGGACCTCATCGGATACGGGCCGGACTGCCTTCTGCGGCCGATCCGCCCGGGCAAGGAGGGAACAGCCAAGGGGGAAAAGTCAGGGAAAAAGAACGGAAAACCTGCAGGCAGAGAGTCCCACCGGGACCGGGGGAAAGCGTCCCGCAGGACGCCCACCCGTCAGGGCAAGGCCCCAACGAAAAAAAGACGATAAGGAAAGGCCCGTGCCTCCGTATAAAAGCGTGAACGCAGAACATCCCCGCGGCTTTGCTGCGGGGATGTTTGTGCTGAAAGGTCAGTTTTCCATGGGACTCAGAGCATCCCGGTGACCCGGCGGTGCAGTTCCTCCATCTCGGCTACCATTTCCCGGATGATCTGCCCGGCGGGCTTTACATCGCGGATACGGCCCAGCACCTGGCCCATGGCAATCTGGGCGGCCTGGGGATCGTCATTTTCAAAGGCGGCTTTGGTGACGGTGCCCTTGATGAGGGGGTACAGCTCTTCAAAGGTGGGGTTTGTCTTTTCAAACTCGATGATATTCAGTGCGCCCTGGGTCTTGATGGAGCGCAGGGCGTTGCGGATGCTCAGCTGGGTGAGGACAGTATCTGTCTCCTTGGAGTCGATGACGAACTGGCGCAGGTTGGGCCCGATCTCGGTCTCTTCGGCCATCATGAACCGGGTCCCTACCATGACACCATCCAGCCCCATGGCCAGGGCGGCGTACATGGTCCGGCCATCGCAGATGCCGCCGGCGCCTACCACAGGAATGGAGCACCGTTCCATGGCCAAGGGCCACTGCACCATGGAGCCAACTCCGGCCATGCCGGGGTGACCGCCGCCCTCGTAGCCCACGATGCAGACGGCATCACAGCCGACATCCTCGGCAGTGTGGGCGAAGCGGGAGTCGGGAATCTTATGCATGACCACGCAGCCATTGCTCTTCAGCAGGTCCATAAAAGGTTTGGGACTGCTGCCGGCAGTTTCCACGATGCGGACCTTTTCATCTACGATGGCCTGGAGGAAACCCTTGATTGGGCCGTCGGGCCGGGTGTCCGGCAGAAGAGAGAGATTGACACAGAAGGGTTTATCGGTGAGCGTTTTCAGCAGCTGGATATCTTCCTGAAAGGCCTCTGGGGTTTCGTAGGTGGTCATGTTGATGGTGCCCAGTCCCCCGGCGTTGGACACGGCAGCGGCTAACTTGGGCTTGGACAGCCACTGCATGGCCCCTTGGATGATGGGATATTCAATGCCGAAAAGCTCGGTGATTCTGGTTTTCATGGTGCTACCCTCTTATTGTTCATATTGTTTTCTTTATGATAGCAAGTTTGAGAAAAAAGGTCAATCACTAAAGAAAGCTGCCGGATAGAAATAAGCCGGACAGAGTATGCAGGGGTTTGACAGGGGAGTGCCGGGGGCGTATAATAATTAGGAACCTACTTTAGAATGGAGGGCAATATCATGGAATTCAAAAACGCAACGATGGCTGATTTCGACGTAGCCTTTGACTACATCGAAAAACTCTGGACCTATAACACCTACGACAAGGAAGTGATTCGCAAGGTCTATGCAGATGTGCTGGCTGACGAGAACAGCTTTGCATTCTTCCTGATGGACGGTGACCAGTACCACGGATTCTGCCACGGTGCTTACTTCAATACCTTCTGGCTGTCCGGTATGACCTGCTATGTCTCCAGCATCATCACCAATGAGGACGAGCGGGGCCAGGGCAATGGCGTGAAGCTCATGGACCACGCCAAGGAGCTGGCCAAGGAGCGGGGCTGTAAGGCTCTGGTTCTGGATTCCGGTATGCCTCGCACCCAGGCTCACCGGTTCTATGAAATCTACGGTTTCGATAAGAGCTGCTACGGTTTCGACTACTACCTGTGATTTCCGTACGAATGGATAAAAGCCCCCGGCGCCCATAAGGACGCCGGGGGCTTTGTGTTTGTGGGTCAGGAATCGCAGGCCGCTACATCGGCAAGGAACTGCGTCCAGGCCTCCGGGTGATCTACAAAGTAGAGTGGGCAGGCCTTGCCGGTCACATCGTAGTGGCGGATGACCCGGTCCCTCCCGATGCTGCAGTAGTCGCACAGCCAGGCGGTGAGCTTTACCAGGGATTCATAGGTGGCCGGGTTGAACTGTCCGGTCTCGTCCGGGTGGCAGACCTCGATGGAGATGGTGTCAATGTTGCGTTCATTGGTGGCAGCAGAGCGTTCCCGCATGGGGAGGCACTGAATGACTTCTCCGTCCAGCCCCACCAGGAAGTGGGCGCTGACCTCGGTCTCCGGCTGGTCAAAGTAGTCGTGGTTCTGCTGGGCGGTAGAACCGGGGTTTGCCACATAGTGGATGGCGATGTCCTTCACACCGTCCAGTTTTTCTGTGCGGCGGCCGCCGCTGGTCTCGTCCAGAATCTGCACGTCCACCCAGTTGGGGACATGATCCCGACCCAGTTTCATCATCTGCCCCAGGGTAGTGAGGTTCATAACGATACCCGCAATCACCAGGAGGAACAGGATAACAACCACCGGGACCAGGGGGAACCGTCGCTTTTTCTGATGCTTTCCGGTGTACTTCTTCCTTTTCGCTGATTGGCTGCGGGGCGGAGCTTTTCGGGCTCCGTCCGAGCTCTCTTTCTTTGAGGTTGTGGCCATGGGAGGGCCTCCTTTAAAATGAAATAGCGGTTATTCCACAGGGCGGGTGGCGTCCTGGAGCCAGACTGCCTCTTCCGGGGGAAGCAGGGGGGTGAGGGCGTCCCGGACCTTGGCATGGTAGCGGTTGAGGAGGACCTTCTCCTCATCAGACATCAGGGAGGGATCCACAGCGTCCAGGTCGAAGGGGGTCAGCGTCAGGGACTCAAAACCCAGGAAAGTACCGAAGGGGGTGGTGTCCTGCCGGACGCACAGCATCAGATTTTCCAGACGGATACCGTAGTCTCCGTCAAAATAGACGCCGGGCTCGTCGGAGGTGACCATGCCGGGCAGCAGAGCGGCGTCCTGACCAAGACTGGCCCAGCGAATGCTCTGGGGCCCCTCATGAACGCTGAGGAGGTAGCCAACCCCGTGGCCGGTGCCGTGGTTGAAGTCAAGGCCCATCTCCCACAGGGGCTGGCGTGCCAGATAGTCCAGGTTGATACCGGTACAGCCCTGTTTGAACCGGGCTGCGGCCAAATTCAGATTGCCCCGGAGAACAGCAGTGTAGCAGGCCTTCTGGTCGGGACGAAGGGGGCCAAGGGCATAGGTCCGGGTGCAGTCGGTGGTGCCGGTGAGGTAGTGGCCGCCGGTGTCGGCCAGCAGGAAGCCCTCGTTGGTGATGGGGGCGTCGCTCTCCACGGTGGCGGAGTAGTGGATGATTGCCCCGTGGGGACCGAAGGCCAGAATGGGGTCAAAGCTGGGCTGGAGATAGCCGGGCTGTTCCTGCCGGAGACCATCCAGATGGGCGGCGGCAGAGCGCTCCGTGATGGGGAGCTTTCCGGCGCTTTTCTTCAGCCAGTACATGAATCGGGTGAGGGCCACCCCATCATATAGGTGGGCCTTGGACAGGTTAGCAGCCTCGGTGGCATTCTTCACAGCCTTCATAGCCTCTGTGGGGTTGGTGCGGTCCAGCAGGCGGACGCCGGTGGGTACACTGGTGAGGACCTTGGTGTTCACACGGCGGGTACTGAGCATCACGGAGACACCGGGGGAGAGGTGATTCACATAGCTGTAGAAGCTGTCATAGGGACGGAGGATCACACCATCGGTTTCCAGTTCAGTGAGGACTTCCGGGGGATAGGCCGCCCCATTGGTGAAGAGATAGCAGACATCGGGGGTGAGAGCCAGATAGGCCAGCACCACCGGGTTGCAGTCCACATCACCGCCCCGGATGTTCAGCAGCCAGGCAATGTCCTCCAAACTGGTGAGGAGGAAGGTCTCTGCTCCCTCGGCGGCCATGGAAGCCCGGACGCGCTCCAGCTTTTCCCAGCGGGACTCTCCGGCGTATTCCTC
>JABUSR010000286.1 GCA_021442645.1 Ruminiclostridium sp. | reverse complement strand
CTCTCCGTGATTTTCCTGGTGAACCCCGACCAGCTCTCCGGCCTGGCCACCCTGGCCAGCTTTGACCGCCCCGGGGAGAATGTCAAGGCCCTGTTCGGGTCCGGCTGCGCCCAATCTGTCCTCCAGGCCCTCTGTGAAAGTGAGGCTGGGGGCTCCCTGTGCTATATTGGCCTGCTGGACCCCTCCGCCCGCCAGTGCATCGACCGGGATATTATCTCCTTCTCCATCCCCTACCCGCGGTTTCTGGAGCTGGAGGCCCTCGTGGACGAGAGCTTCCTGAAGACGGAGACCTGGGCCAACCTGTCCAAGCGCATCTGACGAAAAGCCCCCCTAAAAGGAGACTTTCCCCGCATGAACTTCCTGAAGGAACAACTGAAAAAACGGAAAAAGCAGCTGCTGTGCGTGGCCGGTCTGCTTTGCCTGGCTGTTGTCATCCTCCTCAGTTGGGAGGCCGGTCTGCCCATGGTCCGCCTGGCTTCTGACCCTGAGGCCTTCCGTCAGTGGATTGGGCAGCGGAGTCTCAGCGGCCAGCTGGTCTATATCCTCATGGTGGCTGCGCAGGTCCTGGCCGCTGTCGTCCCCGGGGAACCCCTGGAGATTGCCGGGGGCTACGCCTTCGGCGCCGCAGAGGGCACCGTCCTGTGTCTCCTCGGCGGGGCCCTGGGCAGCTTTCTGGTCATCGGCCTGGTGCGGCTCTTTGGCCAGCGCTTTGTGGGGTTTTTCTTCTCCCTGGAAAAGCTCCGGTCCATTCGGTTTCTTAAAAGCTCCCCCAGGCGCACCATGCTCTTCCTGCTGGTCTTTATGATCCCGGGCACGCCTAAGGACCTTCTCTGCTACTTTGTAGGCCTCACGGACATCAAACTCCCCGCCCTTATGGTTATCTGCTCCCTGGGGCGGCTGCCCTCCATCATCACCTCCACCATCGGCGGCAGTGCCCTGGGCACCCAGCGGTATATCCTGGCTGTGGTCGTGTTCGCCCTCACATTCCTCCTCAGCGGGGCCGGGCTGTTGCTGTACAACCGCATCTGTACCCACCACAACCGGCACCACGATGGCGGCGAGGCCCCGTGATTTTTGAAAAAAGGACTGCACAGCAGTCCTTTTTATGCTATAATGGTACGGATTTCTATGCATGCTACCCTTGATAACTCCGCAGAGCTCCTCTCTGCTGTATGGGAGGTCCCCATGGATCATAAACTGGAAAAAATCCTGGCCCGGGTACAGAAGCCCGGCCGTTACGTGGGCGGCGAATACAACGCCGTGCAGAAAGATAAGGCCGACGTGGACTGCCGCTTTGCCTTCTGCTTCCCGGATACCTACGAAATCGGCATGTCCAACCTGGGTCTGCGCATCCTCTATGGTGTCATGAACGAGATGGACGGCGTCTGGTGCGAGCGCGTCTTTGCCCCCTGGAGCGATATGGAGGCCGAGATGCGCCGGGAGGGGCTGCCCCTCTACGCCCTGGAGAGCGGCGACCCCATCAAGGACTTCGACCTGATTGGGTTCTCCCTGGGGTACGAGCTGGCCTACACCAACGTGCTGAACCTGCTGGACCTGGCCGGGCTCCCCATCCGCAGTGCCGACCGCCCGGACCTCTCCCCCCTCATCGTCGCCGGCGGCACCTGCACCTACAACCCGGAGCCCCTGGCCCCCTTCGTGGATGTAATCTCCCTGGGTGAGGGCGAGGATGCCCTGCCGGAGCTTATACAGCTCTACCGCAAGGCCAAGGCGGAGGGCTGGTCCAAAGACCGGATGCTGTGGGAGACTGCCAAGCTCCCCGGCTTCTATGTTCCCTCCCTCTACCGGGTCTCCTATCAGGAGGACGGCACCGTCGCCGCCATCACCCCGGAGGAGGGTGTCCCGGCGGTGGTCACCAAGCGCCTGGTCAAGGAGATGGATAAGTCCTACTACCCCGTAAAGACCATTGTCCCCTCCACAGAGGTCACCCATGACCGCGTCATGCTGGAGCTCTTCCGGGGCTGTATCCGGGGTTGCCGCTTCTGTCAGGCCGGGTTCGTCTACCGCCCGGTCCGAAACCGCAGCCACGAGCTGCTGGCTCAGCAGGGCGTGGAGGCCTGTAAGGACTCCGGCTACCAGGAGATGACCCTCATGAGCCTCTCCTCCAGCGATTACCCCGACCTGCTGCCCTTGTGCGACGGGCTGCTGGAGTGGTGCCAGCCCAATAAGGTCAACCTCTCTCTGCCCTCTCTCCGTGCCGATAACTTCTCTATGAATCTGATGGAGAAGCTCCAGGCAGGCGGGCGGAAAAGCGGTCTGACCTTCGCCCCCGAGGCAGGGTCCCAGCGGCTCCGGGACGCCATCAACAAAAACGTCACCGAGGAGGATCTCCTTAACTCCTGCCGCACCGCCTTTGCCGGCGGCTGGAGCAGCGTGAAGCTCTACTTCATGTTGGGCCTGCCTACGGAAACCGACGAGGACGTCCTGGGCATCGCCGACCTGGCCACCAAGGTCTACCACGTCTGGCGGAACAACACCCCCAACCGGTCCCGGGGCGTCCGCATCACCGTCTCCACCTCCTGCTTCGTGCCCAAGTCCCACACCCCCTTCCAGTGGGAGGCCCAGAACACCCAGGAGGAGTACCTGCGGAAAGTCACCCTCCTGCGGGAGAACCTGCGCAACAAGTCCATCACCTACAACTGGCATGACCCGGAGACCAGTTTCCTGGAGGCCTGCATCTCCCGCGGCGACCGCCGCCTGGCCGACGTAGTGGAGACCGCCTGGAAGAACGGCGCCAAGTTCGACTCCTGGAGCGAACACTTTAAGCTCCAGACCTGGCTGGATGCCTTTGAGGCCCACGGCCTCGACCCGTCCTTCTACGCCAATCGAGAGCGTTCCAAAGAGGAGACCCTCCCCTGGAAGGTCATCTCCGACGGCGTGAAGGAGAGCTACCTGTGGAAGGAGCGGGAGGCCGCCTATGCCGGCGTCATCACCCCCGACTGCCGGGAAAAATGCTCCGCCTGCGGGGCAAACAAGCTGTGTGAGGGAGGTGTCTGCCATGGCTGACCAGAGGATTCTATTTAGCAAATCCGGCACCGCCCGCTATATCTCCCACCTGGACCTGATGCACACCATGGAGCGGGCCTTCCTGCGGGCGGGCATCACAATCCGGCACACCGCCGGGTTCCACCCGCACCCCTATGTCTCCATTCCCCTCCCCCTTCCTTTGGGCTTTTCCAGCCAGTGCGAGGTCATGGAGTTCGGGCTGGAGGCCGGTTCCACCGTTGAGGCACTGCCCGAGCAGATGAACAAGGTCCTCCCCGAAGGGATAAGGGTCCTTACCTGCTACGAGGGCGGTCAGGCCTTCAAAAAGCTGACCTACGTCCGCTATGATATCACCCTGGAGTTTGACGGCCCCCTGGCTGAGGCCGCTGAGACGGCCCTCCGGGCTCTGCTGTCCCGGGAGAGCTTCGTGGTGCAGAAGCGCAGCAAAAAGGCCCGCAGCGGCTTCACCGAGGTGGATATCATCCCCCTGGTAAACGCAGTGGAGGAAGTCCGGGCTGAGGGGGATACCCTCCGCCTCACCCTTCTCCTCAGCGCCCAGAACCCCGGCCTGAACCCCGACGTTCTCATTCAAGGGTTCCGCGGGGAGCACCCCGAGCTGCCCATGGTCTACACCGCCTGCCACCGCCGGGAGATCCTGGACGATAAGAAAAACGTATACCGATAAAGATAAAGCCAGCCGAAAGACCCGTGTCTTTCGGCTGGCTTCGTTTTTATGTTAGGCTGTTTCGCTCGTATCGTGCCCTTACATTTCCAGGCGGATGACACCTGCCTGGTCCCGCAGGAGCTGCATGGCGGTGATATCCTCCCGCAAGGCCTTGTCAGACTCCAGGTCCATTCGGACCGCCAGAACATCCGGCCGACCCGATGGAAACTCCTTCACATCCCGGACCGTCCAGCCGATTTCGTGGATGTACTGGATTACATCGCCCAGGCCCACCTCGCTCTTGACCTCCAAGTAGATGGAGGTGCTGCTCTCAATCTTCAGGAACTTATTGTCCAGTGCGCTGACCAGCAGTAGGATGACAATCAGTAGAATGTACATCACGATGGCGCACTCATAGAAGCCGGAGCCCACCGCCAGGCCCATGCAGGCCGTCGCCCAGAGGGTCGCCGCGGTGGTCAGGCCTTTGATCTGGTTCCGGCGGGTGATGATGATGGTACCGGCGCCAAGGAACCCGATACCGCTGAGCACCTGGGCACTGAGCCGGGCAGGGTCACCCACCCCGAAGCTGGCATACATGTAGAGGCTGACCAGCATGGTGGACGCCGCGCCCACACACAGGAGCATGTGGGTCCGCAGACCGGCCGCCCGCTGGCGGAGGCCACGCTCAAAGCCGATGGTGCCGCCAAACACCATAGCAAAGAACAGCCGGACGATCACAGAAAGCAGGTTCAGATCACGCAGATCACCGACTAAATCCAGTTGGATCATATTGGGTCGCCTCCCTTTGTTTCTCTTTGTTTGCTCAGTAGCAGTGCCTGTATTTACTCCTCTCTTTACACTTATATATTGCCACGAACGGGCGCACTTGTCAAATCTTAATCGGTTCCCATTGCTTTTCTTCCGGCAATAGGCTATACTGGTTTTATATCCTAATGAACCCATTGTCAGACGAAAGGAGTTCTCTATGTCCGATACTCAGACGAAAAAAACGACGTCCCGCGTCTTGATCAGTCTGCTGATCACCCTCGTCATCGGCGCAGTTTGGTTCTATGTTTCCTTGCCTGCAATCAACCTGCACAATACGAGTTTCTTCAGCTTCCTCCTGGTCCTGCTGTTGATTTACATTCTGGTGTTCATGATTACCTTGGGCGTGGACACCGGCAGCCAGCAGGGGATCCACCTGAAGGACTACCTCTCCTTTGCCAAGAATCAGTGCAAGGTCGTGGTCATTCTGGTCCTGATTCTGGCCGCAATTTTTGTAATCGGTCAGATTATTTCCGCCCCCATTCTACGCTCCAGCTCCTACCAGAGCCTGCTGGAGGTCGACACCGGCGACTTTGCCACCGAGATTGAGCAGGTCTCCTACGACGAAGTCCCTATGCTGGATGAGTCCTCCGCCCGCCGCCTGGGCGACCGTAAGCTGGGCGAGCTGTCTGACATGGTCAGCCAGTTTGAGGTGGCCTACGACTACACCCAGATCAACTACAAGGGCCGTCCCGTCCGCGTAGCCTCCCTGGAGTACGGCGACTTCTTCAAGTGGTTCATCAACACCAAGGAGGGCCTGCCCGCCTACGTGACCATTGACATGGTCACCCAGGAGGCCCAGGTCGTGCGTCTGTCCAGCCTGAATCAGGGCGGCATGCGCTACTCCCCCTCTGAGTTCTTTAACCGGGATTTGAACCGCACCCTGCGCTTCCGCTATCCCACCTACATGTTCTCCTCCGCTCATCTGGAGATCGACGAAGACGGCCAGCCCTGGTGGGTCTGTCCCCGTGAGACCAGAACCATCGGCCTCTTTGGCGGTGCGGATATCATCGGCGCCGTCCTGCTGAACGCCTGCACCGGAGAGCACACCTACTACGACATCGCGGATATCCCCACCTGGGTGGACCGTGTCTACTCTGCAGATCTCATCTGCAAACAGTATGACTATCACGGTGTCTATGTCAACGGCTTTATCAACTCCCTCATCGGCCAGAAGGATGTTACCGTCTCCACCGACGGCTACAACTACCTGGCTATGAACGATGACGTGTACATGTACACCGGCATCACTTCGGTCAGCAGTGACGAGTCCAACATCGGCTTCCTGCTCTCCAACCAGCGCACCAAGGAGACCACCTACTACTCGGCCCCCGGCGCCATCGAGACCTCCGCTATGGCCTCCGCCCAGGGCGTCGTTCAGGACCTGGGTTACTCCGCCACCTTCCCCTTGCTGCTGAACATCGGCGGGAATCCCACCTACTTCATGTCCCTGAAGGACAGCTCTGACCTGGTCAAGATGTATGCCATGGTCAACGTCTCCCAGTATCAGATTGTGGCCACCGGCGTCACCGTCGCTGCCTGCGAGAGTAATTACCTCTCCCTCCTGCAGCAGCACGGCATCCCCATTGCGGGCAATGACGACGGCGGGGATATCATCATCGATAACACCAGCGTCTCGGGCACGATTTCCGAGATTCGCACGGCCGTCATCTCCGGCAGCTCCTGGTACTACTTCCGCCTGGAGGGCGCAGAGACCTTCTATGCGATTTCCGCCGCCGCAGACCGGAATGTGGTCATTCTGAATGTCGGGGACACCGTGACCATCCAGGTCTCTCCCGAGGCCACCGGCTCCATCCAAGATGCCTCCTCCATCTCCAACGGCAAAGAGCCTCCGGCCCAGACTGCGCCGGAGGAACCGGGAACCTCCGTTGAGAAGGAAGAGGCCGCCCCCGCTGAGGAGTAAGTCCCCCGGGCTCCCCGTGATATTACAAACAAAACAGCGCCGAGGACTTCCACAGTCCTCGGCGCCGTGCTTGATGATGGAAAAAAGACAATTTCGAAGGTTTGTGATACTATGGTAGAACAATATAAACAGCTGGACGCCTTCTGGCGGCAGGCCGATGAAAACGGCATCAGCAACTTGCGTAAAACAGAGAACGCCAAAGTAATCCGCCGCCTTGCCTCCACCGATAAAAACAAGAGCTATGAGGCATCAGACGGGGGCATCCCGCAGGACGGGCCTCTGGGCATGGTCGTGGTGGATGGCAAACTGATTGGCTTCGGCATCCATATTTTCAATAAGGATGTCTACCCCCTGCAGAGCTTTGAGATCTACCTGCGTGGCTGTGACCTGGTGGGGGACCTGGATCTCTCCAACTGCACTGACATGGTCTTTGTGGATGTGTACAACAACCGCATTTCCTCCGTACAGGTGCAGAACATGCCCTCCCTGCGCATTCTCGGCCTGCAAAACAATAAAATTGCAGTACTCGACCCCACTGAGCTCCCTGCCTGCCAGGGCATTGACGTGGGCAAAAACTGCCTGGAACGGCTGGATGTGTCGATGAATACGGAGCTGGTGGAGCTGTACGTCAACGACAATCATCTGACCGAAATCAGCCTTGCAAACAACCCCAAACTCAAGTACTTCTATTGCCACAACAACGGCATAAAGGAGCTGGATACCCGGCGTAA
>JABUSR010000027.1 GCA_021442645.1 Ruminiclostridium sp. | reverse complement strand
AAAACTGTGAAATACAAAGAAGTGGCATGGAACCATGTCTCTTCCTCGAACACGCAATACCACTGTCTTACAATCCCCCGTCTGCGCCGATGCACATTCTCCATTCTCTCAGATCAGGCGGGCTATGACCGCCAGGAACCGTTCCACCTCTCCGGGAGTGTTGAAATCGGAAAAGCTCAGCCGCAGAGTCCCGGTCTCCAGCGTCCTCGCCGTCTCATGGGCAGTGGGCACGCAATGGAGTCTCACCCGCAACGCAACCTCCCGTCGGCTCAGCTGGTCCCCCCACCTGGCGGGTCCTTTTACAATCCGCTGGGCGTGGGTCAGCGAACGGCACATGATGAGATAAAACATAGTTTGAAAACCTCCGTCAGGAGGCTCTTCGAGCCGTCTCACCCGGCCCTCTGAAAACAAAACTCCTCCCACACCCATACAATGTGCAGAAGGAGTTTCTGAGTCTCATTTTATCGTTCCAGGGCCTCAATAAGGGCCACGGCATGGGCTGCGATGCCCTGCCCGGTGCCAGTAAAGCCCAGCCCTTCTTCCGTGGTGGCCTTGACACTGACGGCCGTCACCGGAACGCCCATAGCCCGGGCGAAATTCTGCCGCATCTGCGGAATGTGGGGCATGAGCTTGGGAGCCTGGGCCAGGACGGTCACATCCACGTTTTCGACCCGCCAGCCCTCCCGGGCCAGCAGTTCCACGACCTTTTCCAGAAGAAGCAAGCTGTCAGCCCCGGCATAGGCCGGGGCCTTATCCGGAAAATGCACCCCGATATCCCCCAGCGCCGCCGCCCCCAGCAGGGCGTCCATCAGGGCATGGGCAGCCACATCGGCATCTGAATGTCCCAGGAGCCCCAGGTGGTAGGGGATCTCCACCCCGCCCAGGATCAGCTTTCGCCCGGACACCAGTCGGTGCACGTCATAGCCATGTCCGATACGCATGTCAGTGCCCCTCCCGCTCTGCCAGGATGGCTTCCCCATGGACCAGGTCCCGGGGCGTAGTAATCTTGATATTCTCCTCGCTGCCCTGGGTGAGTTTCACCGGGAAACCCAGGCGCTCCACTGCCGCACAGTCGTCAGTGAGGAGAATCCCATCTTGAACCGCCTTGCCCACAGCCGTCCGGATCAGATTAGCTTCAAAGACCTGGGGAGTCTGGACGGCAAAGAGTTCCGCCCGGTCAGGGGTCTCGGTGACAATGCCGTCCTTCGCCCGCTTGATTGTGTCCTTCACGGGGATCGCAGGGGCCGCAGCAGAACAGCGGCGGGCCGCCTTAATGGTCTCCTCAATGATTTCCCGGGTGACAAAGGGCCGGGCGCCGTCGTGGATAGCGATGATATCCGCCCGCTCGTCTGCCGCTTGGATGCCGGCAAGAACAGAATCCTGCCGGGCAGCCCCGCCGTTTACTACCCGCCGGACCTTGGTGATGCCCTTTCGGCTGCACAGGTCGCCAATGGGTGCCATCAGGTCCTCCCGGGCCACGATGACAATCTCATCCACCAGATCCGAGGCCTGGAAGGGCTCCAGCCCGTGGAGGATCAGCGGTTCCCCGCCCAGGGGAGCGAGAATCTTATCCTCCCCCTCCATCCGGGTGGACTTCCCCCCAGCCACGATTACCGCAGAGCAGTACCGGGTCGTCTTTTTCTTCTTTCCCAACACATTTTTCAGAAAGCCCATAGGTCCTCCTTCTTTCAACAGCCAAAACGGGTCTTTTCACCGGGGCACAGAACAAAAAGGAACGGCGTCAGAACAGATCTGACGCCGTTCCACAAGTCGGCGTAATTTCTGAGAAATTAAGCTTCTCTCATGCGAGCGAAGCATTCGCTGCAGTAGACGGGACGGTCGGACTTGGGCTCAAAAGGAACCTTTGCCTCGCCGCCGCAGGATGCACAAGTAGCGGTGAAGAACTCACGGGGGCCACGGGAAGCAGCCTTGCGAGCATCACGGCAGGACTTGCAGCGCTGGGGCTCATTCTGGAAGCCTCTCTCTGCGTAGAACTCCTGCTCACCTGCGGAGAATACGAACTCATTGCCGCACTCTTTGCAAACTAAAGTCTTATCTTCGTACATGCTTATACCCTCTCTTTGACATTGTTACCCTGTTGTTTGCGGGTTGGATAAAATATGCGATCAGCTTTTGCTGTATTCGCCGCGGGATAGATGCCGGGCAACTTTGCGACGAATGCGCTGCACGGCATTGTCCACCGCCTTGGTGGATCGTTTTACTTCTTCAGCAATCTCCGCGTAGGACGCACCCTCCAGATACCGGGCCAGAATCTGAGCCTCCAGACCGGTCAGCTGTTTCTGAATGGCCTCCTCCAGGTCGGACAGTGCCTCCTGGTGGATGAGCAAATCCTCGGGGTTTCCCTGCTTTTGATATGCCGTACCAAGGGACGCGATGTCTTGGTCATCAAAAAAGAGGGATGGTTCGATGGAAACATAGTTGTTCAGAGGGGAATGCTTACCGCCGGCGGCCCCACGGACTGCCGAGATGATGCGGCGGCGGATACATAACTCCGCAAAGGTTCTGAATTGGGTCCCCCGGCCCGGGCGGTACTCCCGGATGGCTGAGAGGAGGCCCATCATGCCCTCCTGAATCAAATCTTCGCTGTCCCCCCCCGCCAGAAAGAATGGGCGGGCACACCCCCGTACCAACCGGGAGTAACGCAGGACCAGCGTTTCCTCTGCTGCACGGTCACCGTCAATGACCAATGCGCACAAGCCTTCGTCTGTTATGCTGCTGTTTGGAAATTGTTCCATATTCATATATTTTCAATCATCATTATAGAGGACCGGCAAAGAGAAGTCAAGGAAATTATGTGAATTATACGAAATTTCGAAAAATTTGCGCCATTTTTGTACATTTTTCTAAGGCGCCCACGCATAAAATCCTTCACAGTGCTCAAAATCAGAGTTTTAACTGCTCCAAACCCTGGTAGGCAAGGCCCAGGTGCTCATAGGCCAGCTGAGTGGCACAGCGCCCCCGGGGCGTCCGGGTGAGGAACCCCATCTGCATCAGGTAGGGCTCGTACACGTCCTCCAGGGTGACTGCCTCCTCCCCCACGGTAGCCGCCAGGGTATCCAGTCCCACCGGGCCTCCTCCGTAGTGGGCGATGATGCTGCGCAGCATCCGCCGGTCCACCTCGTCCAGCCCCAGGTGGTCCACCTCCAGGGCCACCAGGGCCCGGTCAGCCACCTCCCGGGTGATGACGCCGCCGGCCCGGACCTGGGCAAAGTCCCGGACCCTGCGCAGCAGCCGGTTGGCCAGGCGGGGGGTACCCCGGGAGCGCCGGGCGATCTCCTCCGCCCCCTCAGGCTCAATGGGGACCCGTAGGATCCCCGCACTGCGGGTGACGATTTTGGCCAGTTCCTCCGGGCTGTAGAGTTCCAGCCGGAGCATGACACCGAACCGATCCCGCAGGGGGGCCGAAAGCTGTCCCGCCCGGGTGGTGGCGCCGATGAGGGTGAACCGGGGCAGGTCCAACCGGATGGAGTTGGCGGAAGGACCTTTCCCGATGATGATGTCGATGGCATAGTCCTCCATGGCGGGGTAGAGGATTTCCTCCACCGAGCGGTTCAGCCGGTGGATTTCGTCCACGAAGAGGATGTCATTCTCGTTCAGATTGGTGAGCAGGGCGGCCAGGTCACCGGGCTTCTCAATGGCCGGGCCGGAGGTGATACGGATGTTTACCCCCATCTCGTTGGCAATGATGCCGGAAAGGGTAGTCTTGCCCAGGCCGGGCGGGCCATGGAGCAGCACATGGTCCAGGGGCTCGTTCCGCATTTTTGCCGCATCGATGAAAACCGACAGGTTTTCCTTTGCCTTTTTCTGGCCGATGTATTCCGAAAGGGACCGGGGGCGGAGGGAGCCCTCCCCTTCGTCTTCGGGGGTCAGGGATGTGGTCATCAGAAGCTCATTGTCTTCCTCGATGGAAAAATCAATGCTCAAGGGTCTCCCCTCCTTACTTAATCATTTTGCGCAGGGCCTGGCGGACGATTTCCTCCAGGGAGAGGCTCTCAAGCTCCAGCCCCTTCAAGGCGGCGGCGATTTCCGCCGGGCCGTAGCCCAGCACCGCCAGGGCAGCAGAGGCCTCGGAGGTCTTGTCCTGGGGAATCACAGTGATGCCGGTGCCGCCGTAACTCTCCTCAGCGGGGAGCTGGCCCTTTGCCAGCTTGTCCTTCAGCTCCAGGATGATGCGCTGGGCGATCTTCTTGCCGATGCCCTGGGCCACCGTGAGGGCCTTCTCGTTGCCGGTGACGATGGCGGTAACCAGCCCCTCCGGCGTGGTGGCAGACAGGATGGACAGGGCAGCCTTCGGCCCCACCCCGGACACACTGATGAGAAGCTGGAAGCAGTTCCGCTCATTCTCCGTAGAAAAGCCGTATAGCTCCATGGCGTCCTCCCGCACATTCAGGTGGGTAAACAGCTTGGCCTCCCCCCCCATCTGCAGGGCAGAGAGGGTATAGCTGGTGGTGCGGCAGGCGTAGCCCACCCCACCGCAGTCGATGACCGCCAGATTGTGGGCCAGATGGCCCACCTTCCCCTTGAGGTAATAGAACACGGACAGTGCCCCTTTCTTTATCTATGATACAGGCGGGAGGTATGGGACCGGGCGTGACACAGGGCGATGGCCACGGCATCCGCCGCATCGTCCGGCTTCGGCACAGAGGCCAGCTTCAGCAGACGGCGGGTCATGTCCATGACCTGCCGCTTTTCCGCCTTGCCGTACCCCACCACAGACTGCTTCACCTGGGAGGGGGTGTACTCAAAGATCTCCACCCCTAGCCTGGCCGCTGTGGCCAGGATTACCCCACGGGCCTGGGCCACACCGATGCCGGTGGTCACATTGGTATTGAAGAAGAGCTCCTCAATGGCCATGGCATCAGGCTGAAAGGTGCGGAGCAGTTCCTCCATATCCTCCTGAATCTGAAGGAGGCGGCGGGGCATAGGGGCCCCTGCCGGGGTGTTGATGACCCCGCACCGAACCAGGCGGGCCTCTCCCCGGTTCGCCTCCAGAAGGCCAAAGCCCACGATGGCGTACCCGGGGTCAATACCTAAGATCCGCACGGCGGTGCCTCCCTTCTCTCTCATCAATCGAACTTCTGTACTATTATAGCACAGAGAACAGACCTTCTGCAAGTGCCATTCACCGGGGGGATACGCCCTTTTGCAGACGGTATCCGTTGGTTTTCATACTGAAATCCGATTAAAACAAGACAAGAATCAGCTTGTTTCAATAGTCCCGCAGAGGCGTCGATTTCGTATGAGACGCCTTTTGAAGCATCAGCCGCGCTTTGCGTGGCTGATGCTTCAAAAGCGCTGATTAAAAATTTCTATTTTTAATCAGCTTTGAGTATCAGTATAGCACAGTTTATTAGGGCTGTCACCCTCCCCTTTTCCCTGGCGCAGGAGGCAAACAACAGGACCCCTCCGGTTACGGATGGGTCCTGTCTCAGCGGCTATTTCCGGGTTCTCCTGTTTTTACAGACCTGTTTTTGCTTTACTGGGCGTCACGGTACAGGAATGTGACAATCTCCCCGCGGCTGCAGGTGTTCTCCGGGCTGAAGGTCGTGAGGCTCGTACCGTTGGTAATACCCTCCTTCACGGCCCACAGCACGGCCTGCCCGTAATAGGCGTCCATGGCGACATCGGCGAAGGGATTCGTGCCGGGGACCTGCTGCCCACCGTTGGCACGCCACTGAAGGGTAACAATCTGGCCACGGCTGCAGATATCATCCGGGCCGAAGGTCGCGTCACCGGTCCCCTTGACGATGCCGTTCTTCACACCCCACAGGACGGCATTGTAATAGTAGGCGCTCTTGTCAATGTCAGCGAAGGGATTCTGGACCCCGCTGACAACAGGGCTGCCCGCCGCTCTCCACAGGAAGGTCACAGCCTGGGCACGGGTGCAGACGATGTTGGGGCTGAAGGTGGTCTGGCTCGTGCCGGTGGTGATGCCATTCTCTACGGCCCACAGGACGGCGCCGTAATAATAGGCCCCCGCCTTCACGTCATCGAAGGGGTTCCCAGGTGCGGGGTCGATAGGGTCAGTGGGATTCACAGGATCAACGGGGTCCGTGGGACCGACAGGATTCACGGGGCCCGTTGCGGCATCCCGGAAGGTTACCCGGATCGTCACTTCGGCCCCGGGCATGACAAAGGCATAGTCGCCGTTGGCCTTCTTGGAGACTTCGACCTTACTGCCGTCACCAGCGCTCATGCGCAGGGAAGACAGCATGTATCCGTCATCAGGCACCGGGGTGATGTACACGGTGTCGCCCTTGGCTGCGGCCTTGGTGCTGAGGTCAGCGGAGCCATTCTCTGCCGGATCGACATTAATGTTGAACATGGCATTCTTGTCATCGCCTTCAGGCGGTTCTTCCCTGTCTCCGGTGGGATAGATCACGGTCTCCCCGTTTTTGGTCAGGGAATATTCCTGTGCAGCGGTGTCTACTCCGATACTGCCCTCCAGCACATCCCCCCGCTTGATTGTAATCTCTTCAAATTCCACGGCGTTGACGGTGTTGACAGACCCGGTCACGGACTTCTCCTCTACGGTATACTTCACCGTGCCGGCTGTGCGGGCCTTGATTGCAATCCGGTATTCCTGATCCTTGGGCAGGTCCACGACCTTTTCCCCGCACTTCACGCTGACCGCCAGTGTATCATTCACCACCTTTTCATTGATGCCACCGGCCACCAAAGTCCCCGCTTCATCATAAACATAGACGTCCACAGGGCCGGCAATCACAACCGAAGAATAGTACCGTTTGCTGCTTGTATTGGTATCTCCAAACAACTCCCATGCCGGGCAGCTTCTCAACCAACTCAGATACGCCACTTGACTGTGCGCTGAAAAAACCTTGTTATCTATTGCATAGTTTGAAATAAAGAACCAGGTTATATCATCAAACGCCCCGTGCGACACTGTCTCAACAAATTTCATGTTTACGTTTCCGGTTACGATAATATCCGCTAACATATTAAAGTATTCATAACAGGTGAATCTTGTTATAAGATCTCCGTACAATGCCGGGTATTTCTTTGTGTAGAAATCGTTGACGGTTGGATCCAGGTTATAAATACTTTCTGTCAGTTTAGAAACCGGCTGCACGCCGTCTTGATAGGGCACAAAGTCTTTCCCTATTATATCCTTGTAGGCC
>JABUSR010000010.1 GCA_021442645.1 Ruminiclostridium sp. | reverse complement strand
TCGCCGGCCTTTAGGCCAACGGGAGCCAGGATGTATCTCTTCTCGCCGTCCTCGTACTGGACCAGTGCGATGTTGGCGGAGCGGTTGGGGTCATATTCCAGACGGAGCACGGTTGCAGTCATGTCCATCTTGTCGCGCTTAAAGTCGATTACACGATACTTGCGCTTGTTGCCGCCGCCGCGATGGCGAACGGTGATTCTGCCGTAGCTGTTGCGGCCTGCGTTCTTCTTCAGAGTCTCGGTCAGGCTACGCTCAGGCTTGGCCTTCTTATCGATACCCTCAAACGCAGACACGGTCATATGACGGCGTGCAGGCGTTGTGGGCTTGTAGCTCTTAATAGCCATTGTGCATTAACCTCCTTATGCCATTCCTTCGAAGAACTCGATGTTCTTGGAATCCTCAGACAGGGTGACAACTGCCTTCTTCCAACTGGGCCGACGGCCAGCGGGATAACGACCGGTACGCTTCATCTTGCCGGTAACGTTCAGTGTGTTGACCTTCACGACCTTGACGCTGAAGATTTCTTCCACAGCCCGGGCGATGTCGATCTTGGTTGCATCCTTGGCGACCTCAAACACATACTTCTTGCTCTCGGTCTCAGACATGGACTGTTCCGTGATCACAGGACGTCTGATGATGTCGTATGCAGTTTTCATGCGAACACCTCCTCGATGATTGCCAGTGCCTTCTGGTCGATGACCAGCTTCTCGGCGTTGACGATATCGTAAACGCTGAGAATCTTGGCAGTGGTGGTGGAGACACCGGGGATGTTGCGGGCGGACTTGTAGACGTTTTCGTTGACCTCGGGGGTGACGAAAATGGTCTTGCCTGCGTTCACAGCATCCAGGAAGGTCTTGATGCTCTTGGTCTTGATGGCGTCCAGGGACAGGTTATCAACTACCAGCAAATTGCCGGAAGCTGCCTTGTCAGACAGGACGGACTTCAGAGCCACTCTTTTCAGCTTACGATTCAGACGATAGCTGTAATCGCGGGGCTTGGGAGCGAACACGATACCGCCGTGGGTCCACTGAGGAGCACGGGTGCTGCCCTGACGGGCGTGGCCGGTGCCCTTCTGTCTCCAGGGCTTCTTGCCGCCGCCGGAAACTTCAGCGCGGGTCAGAGCGCTCTGAGTACCCTGACGGCAGTTTGCCAGGTGGTTCACCACAACTGCGTGCACAGCGGGCTCGTTGGGCTCTACGCCGAAAACGCCAGCGGAGAGTTCCACTTCACCGACCTGCTGGCCGGCCATGTTGTATACGTTTGCTTTAGGCATTTCTCAAACTCTCCTTTCCTTAGCGGTTTCTTGCAGATGCCTTCTGCGGGTTGGCACGTGCGGATGCCTTCTGCGGGTTCAGGCTGATGCCGGCATCGCCCTTCTTCTCGCGGATGGTCTTGGTGGTGGACTTCAGATAGACAATACCGCCCTTGGGGCCGGGAACAGCGCCGCAGACAGCAATCAGGTTGAACTCGGGATCCACGCTGACGACGTCCAGGTTCTGAACAGTGACCTGTTCGTTACCCATCTGGCCAGCGCCAATCTTGCCCTTGAAGATGCGGGACGGATCGGTACCGGATCCCATGGAACCTGCGTGACGATGGACAGGGCCGCCGCCGTGAGTCATACGACCACGACCTGCGTTCCAGCGCTTGATAACGCCCTGGTAGCCCTTACCTTTGCTGATGCCGGTCACATCGATGTGATCGCCCTTCTCAAAGGTGTCTGCCTTAATCTCGTCGCCCACGTTCATCTCGGCCGCCTTGTCGAGCTTGAACTCCTTGAGCACTTTCTTCATGGGGACTTCTGCCTTCTTCAGGTGACCCTGTTCAGGCTTGGTGAGCTTCTTCTCGGTGGTGTCCTGGAAGCCCAGCTGCACGGCATTGTAGCCGTCCTTCTCCTCGGTCTTCTTCTGAACAACGACGCAAGGACCTGCTTCGATGACAGTGACCGGGATGACCTTACCGGCTTCGTCGAAGATCTGGGACATACCGATCTTTCTGCCGATGATGGCCTTTTCCATAGTAGGTTTTCCTCCTTATGTAGGTTATTGGTTGGCAAACATGACCATTGGGCTGTCATTGGTTTGTCAACATGACCCGCCTGTCTCAATGATGCGACAGGCAGCGGGTACACTTGGTTGGGTTGGCGGTGATCCTTCCGGCCTTACAGCTTGATTTCGATTTCAACGCCGGCAGGCAGATCCAGACTCATCAGCGCTTCCACGGTCTTGGGGCTGGGATTGTTGATGTCAATCAGGCGCTTGTGGGTACGGCGCTCGAACTGCTCACGGCTGTCCTTATACTTATGGACAGCGCGAAGGATGGTAACAACTTCCTTCTTGGTGGGCAGGGGGATGGGGCCGGAGACGGTGGCGCCGGTTCTCTTGGCGGTCTCCACGATCTTCTCTGCGCTCTGGTCGATAAGCTGATGGTCATACGCCTTCAGTCTGATGCGAATCATTTCATTCTGTGCCATGTTGTTGTCTTCCTCCTAAGAAACATACGAAGTGTCTATGTCTTTTCCACGCTCCGTACGGTGGGAAACCCGATACACTTATCCGTGCGTATCACTCCATAACCATGAAGAAAACCGGCATCATTCGCCGGCTTTTCGGCTCTTCTGTATGGCGATATACGCCATGCAGCAAGTTCCCCAGCCGCCCGATTCACGGACATACTCCGCGGAAGTTACCTCCCTTTTGGAGCAATCTCCCGCATCATTGCAGACTGCGCCCTTTTGCGCGCCTATACATTCTACACCCAAACCAACGCTCTGTCAACCAGTTTTCGCAAACAAAGACAACCTCAAATTGCCCAAAATCTCCTTCTGCCAGGCTCATCCCTTCGACAGTTTTGTCACAAGTCCAGTTTCCTTTCTCCGAGCAAAAAAGCAGCGGCTCAGTCCGGTTTTGCTCCGGTACTGTGCCGCTGCAGGACGCGCTGTATTGATTTTTATGGCAGACAGCTCATTCAATCCAGCCTCTGTCGGCCCATTCCTGAATCTGGTCGTAGTCGTGACCAAAGAGCAGTTCTGCACCGTACTCCTTCTCCATCTGCCTGATGCGCTCCAGATTTTCAAAGAACTCATCGGTGGTCTTGTTGATGGTGCCGCCGGGAGGCAGGCCCCGGTTGTAGCTCTCTCTGGAGTAAACTGCATCACTGGTGGTGAGGATGGTCCCACTCTTCTCAGTCTTAAGGATTAGGCCGATGACTCCAGGCGTGTGAGATTTCTGGATGAACAGGCCCAGGTCGTCCGCCAGCCAAGTATCCTCACAGATGGGGTCAAAGCAGATTCCCTCCACATCAAAGAGCTCGCGGATGTAGGCCCCGCCGTTACCAGTGGTGACGCTGAACCAGGCCTCCTTCAGGTCCCCTTCCGAGACCATGACCTTCTTGATGGCCTTGGTCCCCACGAAATCCTTCAGGCCGGCGGCATGGTCAAAGTGCAGGTGGGAGATAATGATTCGGTCAATGTCGTCCGGGGTCAGTCCCTTGGCTGCCAAGGCCTCCTTTACGGAGATACACTCCACCACAGGGTAGTTGTGCTTCATTTCCTGGGTATACATCTTCTGGTGCTCATGGCAGTTTCCGGTATCGTAGAGGATGTTGCCCAGGACGGGGTGCTGGATGAGGATGGCCACGGCGGGAGACTTAATCATCTCTGCCTCGTCGTCCCACTGGACCAGGCGAAACTTTGGGAACTCCATTCTCCCCAGATACAACACGCTGATCTTCATACCCATACCGTTTACCTCCATATATTAAATAATGTGTAGTTATTTTTATTGAAGCTCACCCAAATCCAAAAATCAACCCACAGAAACCCATAGATCCATTCCTTTTTCTCATCGTTTGTGGTAAACTGTTCCAAAAAAGGAGGGGCTCACCATGAATATCGACCATCTTCGTTATTTCATCATCCTGTCCCAGGAGATGCACTACGGCCGGGCCGCGGACCGTCTGAACATCTCCCAGTCCGGTCTCAGCCACGCCATCTCCACACTGGAAAAGGAGTTAGGCGTCCCTCTCTTTCAGAAAAGCGGCCGGGGCATTCAGTTGGGCCAGTACGGCCTGGCACTCCTCCCCCAGGCCCAGCATATCGTCTCCGCGGCAGACAGCTGCCTCCACTCCTTCCGGATGCTCCGAGACGGCGTAGGTACCATTCGCCTGAAGACCATCCCTCTGCTCATCAGCCCCACGGTAACAAAGCTCTGCCGCCTGTTTCGAGAGGAAAACCCAAACTGCGACTTTCAATTTTCCACCGGTATGTCCCGGGAAGTCTGCCAGGCTCTGGCTGAGGGCCGGGCAGACATCGGTTTCTGCTCCAAGCCCACCGAAGACCCTTCCCTGGAGTACGTCCCCATTCAACGGCGGGATTTGGTCGCCGCCGTCCCCCTGGGTCACCCTCTGGCAGAGCAGGAGACCCTCTCCCTGGAGGAGACCCTCTCCTATCCCCATGTGACCTACTCCTGGCTCAGCGGCCAGCGGGACATGGTGGACCGGGTGTTCTCCCCGGTGAAGGATCGTTGGAACATCGCCTACGAGGTAGAGGACGCCAACTTCATCATGGAACTGGTGGCCCAGGGCTTCGGCATCACCGTTATGTTGGATACTCCGCCGGTCCGCCGTCCCGACGTGAAAGTCCTGCCCCTCACCGACCCGGGCAGCGAGAGCCGATTCTACATCGCCCGCCAGAAGCGGGCCCATCCCCTGGCCGCCATTGACAGCTTTTTCGACTTCTGCGTAGCCCGGAGCCGGTCCTATGCCCTGTAATCCCCCTATCGATCCCCACAACAGAGACACATCCTCAAAACGACAAAAACGCCCGGAACCACTTGGTTCCGGGCGCTTCTTGGTGGAGACAACAGAACTCGAATCTGTGACCTCTCGCGTGTGAGGCGAGCGCTCTACCAGCTGAGCTATGCCTCCATGTGGTGACCCGTACGGGACTCGAACCCATGTTACCGCCGTGAAAGGGCGGTGTCTTAACCACTTGACCAACGGGCCAAAAACTCTCCCCTTTCGGGGAGAGATGGTAGCGGCAACTGGATTCGAACCAGTGACACTCCGGGTATGAACCGAATGCTCTAGCCAACTGAGCTATGCCGCCATATCGTTCTCGCCACCCTGTACAGTTCGGCGGAACGATGATTAGTATACCCGAAGCCACATGGTTTGTCAACAGTTTTTTCGAAGTTTTCTGTTTTTTATTTCACCCGGTCAGCCGTGGTCTTCGTCGGTCCCGGCAAGCAGATTTACCAGCACTTCCGTCATCTTCTCCAGGGACTCTCGGGGAATATACTCATACACGCCGTGGTAGTGATAGCCCCCGGTGGAGAGATTGGGACAGGGCAACCCCAGGAAGCTGAGCTTCGCCCCGTCAGTGCCGCCCCGGATGGCTCGGTCCACCGGTTCCACCCCGGCGCGTCGGAAGGCCGCCCGGGCCCGGTCCAAAATCTCCGGATGGGGCAGGATTTTCTCCTTCATGTTCCGGTATGAGTCCTCCACCAGGACCTCCACCGTGCCGTCCCCGTATTTCCAGTTCAGATATGCTCCCACCCCTTGGATAAATTCCTTGCGGGCCTGGAACTTCTCCCCATCATGGTCCCGGATGAGCCATTCCATACAGGTCTGACTCTCGTCCCCCGCCATGGTGCACAAGTGGTAGAAGCCCTCGTAGCCTTCGGTGTGGGCCGGCGTCTCCGCCGGCGGCAGCAGTGAGATGAATTCTGCCGCCAGAAGGCAGGCATTCTTCATCTTATTCTTTCCCTCTCCCGGGTGAATATTCACCCCCCGAATACGCACCTCTGCCCCGGCCGCATTGAAGTTCTCATACTCCAGCGTACCCAGGGGACCGCCGTCCACCGTGTAGCCGTAAGCCGCACCCAGTTTTGCAAGGTCCAACCGGTCGGCCCCTCTGCCGATCTCCTCATCGGGGGTGATGCACACCGCCACCCGGCCGTGGGCCAGCTCCCGCCTCTTTCCCAATTGCTCCAGGGCAGCAAAAATCTCCGCAATCCCCGCCTTATCGTCGGCCCCCAGGAGGGTCGTCCCGTCGGTGACGATGAGGTGCTTTCCTAGGTTATCCCTCAGGTCGGGGAAATCTGCTTCCCGCATCACAATGCCGAGGCCTTCGTTCAGGCACACATCCCCGCCGTCATACGCCACAATACGGGCCTTCACATCCCGGCCAGACACTCTGGGCGCTGTATCCATATGGGCGATGAGGGCCACCGTCGGGTCGCCCTCTCTGCCCGGCGTCGCAGGCAGCCAGCCGTAGACATAGCCAAACCCGTCCATGTGGGGCCCCTCTGCGCCCAGTTGGGCCAGTTCTCGGACCAGCCACGCACCCAGGTCCTTCTGCTTCTCTGTAGAGGGCACCGTCCCAGAGCTCTCGTCCGACTCCGTGTCGAAGGTAATATAGCGTAAAAATCGTTCCGTTGCGGTCATTTTGCTCCCCTCTCGTCAGGTTTCTTCCTCTTCCCATGCCTTGGATCGTTCCAGAGCTTTCCGCCATCTGGCGTACTCCCGGGATCGGTCGGTCCCCGGCAGGTACAGTTTCCCCGGTTTCCTCGCCTTCAGCAGTTCCTCCGTAGAATCCCACAGGCCAACACCCAGCCCAGCCAGGCAGGCCGCGCCCCAGGCGGTGGTCTCTACCACCTCAGGCCTCTCCACGGTGACCCCCAGCAGATCGGCCTGGTACTGCATCAGGAAGTCGCTGAGGCTTGCCCCTCCGTCCACCCGAAGCCCCGTAATCTTCTGTCCTGCATCCCGTTCCATAGCCGTCACCAGGTCAGCGGTCTGGTATGCAATGCCCTCCAGGGCAGCCCGGCAGAAGTGGGCCTTCGTAGTCCCCCGGGTGATGCCGACGATTGTTCCCCGGGCGTACATATCCCAGTGGGGGGCTCCCAGGCCCGTGAAAGCCGACACCAAGTAGACCCCGCCATTGTCTGGGACCGACTCGGCCAGGCCGTTGATCTCCGGGGCGCTCTCAATGATGCCCAGCCCGTCCCGTAGCCACTGGATGGAGGATCCGGCGTTGAAGACGCTGCCCTCCAGCACATAGGTAGTCTCCCCCTTCCAGCCCCAGCCTACACAGGTGAGCAGACCGTTCCGGGATTCCACCGCCTCCCCCGTGTTCAGCAGTGTGAAGCAGCCGGTGCCGTAGGTGTTCTTTAACTGGCCGGGCGCAAAACAGCCCTGACCGAATAGGGCCGCCTGCTGATCGCCTGCAGC
>JABUSR010000283.1 GCA_021442645.1 Ruminiclostridium sp. | reverse complement strand
CCTTTTGAAGCATCAACCGCCCTTTGCGCAACTCTTAGATGCTTCAAAAGCGCTGATTAAAAATGTCTATTTTTAATCTTTGAGTATCAGGCCTCTTCCTGCCAGCCTTTGCAGAAGTCTCCCCAGCCCTTGCAGCCGCAGGCGTACTCCTCCAGCTGGGCGCAGGTCAGCTCGATGCAGCTGTTGGAGCTGCCGGCGGCGGGGAAAATGGTTTCGAACCGCTGCATGGAGACGTCCAGGTATACGTCGACCCCGTCCTTGATGCCAAAGGGGCAGACGCCGCCAATGGCGTGACCGATGAGGTCGACCACCTCGTCGGGGGTGAGCATTTTAGCCTTGGTGTGGAAGAAACCCTTGAATTTGGTGTTGTCCACCTTGGCGTCCCCGGCGGTGACGATGATGACGGCCTTGCCATCCACCTTGAAGGACAGGGACTTGGCGATGCGGGCGGGGATGACTCCGGCGGCCTGGGCGGCCAGTTCTACCGTGGCGCTGGAGGTCTCGAACTCCAGGACCTTGTCTTCCATTCCAAACCGGGCGAAGTGGGCCCGGACAGCTTCGATGGACATGCGTGTTACCCTCTTTCTTTCTGTGGTGAATTTCCCTTATTCTACTACAGGCGGAATGGGTTGGCAAGGGCTTTGCCGTTGTGATACAATGAAAAGAAAAGGAGGAGATCCCATGACCAAACCCATTCGAGGCCGATTTGCACCCAGCCCCAGCGGGCGGATGCACCTGGGCAACCTGTTTGCGGCCCTGCTGGCGTGGCTGGACGTCCGAAGCCTGGGGGGCGAGATGCTCCTGCGGATGGAGGACCTGGACCCCGACCGCTGCAAGCCCGCGTACACCCCCCAACTGGCGGAGGATCTGCGTTGGCTGGGCCTGGACTGGGATTTGGGCTGGCAGGAGGGGCAGGACGAATACTGCCAGAGCTACCGCACGGAATTCTATGCCGAGGCCTTCCGTGCCCTGGAGGGGGAGGGGCTGGTCTATCCCTGCTACTGCAGCCGGAAGGAGCTGCTGGCGGCCTCTGCGCCCCACGGGTCTGACGGCGCCCGGGTGTATTCCGGCCGGTGCCGGGGCCTTTCCCCGGCGGAACGGGCTGCGTTGGAGGCCCAAGGCCGGAGGCCCGCCTGGCGCATTGCTGTGCCGGAGGAAACAATCTCCTTTACAGATGGGAATTTCGGCCCTCAGTCAGAGGTGCTCAGCCGAGACTGCGGGGATTTCATCCTCCGCCGGTCCGACGGCGTCTACGCTTACCAGTTGGCGGTCACCGCGGACGACGGCCTCATGGGGGTGAACCGGGTGGTGCGGGGCTGGGATCTGCTGTCCTCCACACCCCGACAGATCTGGCTGATGGAACGGCTGGGGTATGCGGTGCCGACCTACTGCCACCTGCCCCTCCTGTGCAGTGGGGAGGGCCGCCGGCTGGCCAAGCGGGACCGAGACCTGGACGTGGGGGCCCTGCGCCGGGTGACGACCCCGGAGAAGGTCACAGGCTTTCTGGCCCGGGCGGCCGGGCTGATCGACCGATTCGAGGCTGTTTCCCCCCGGGAGCTGATTGGAGAATTCTCCTGGGAGAGGGTAGGCAGAGCCGACCGGGTGGTGGAGGAAATCGACTGGGCATCGCTCTGAGGACGACCGAAGGCTGCCCTGCAGGGGACTGAGGACAAGCTATCAAAATGGAACAGGCCCCTCCGTCGGGTTTATACCCGGTGGAGGGGCCTGAATGTTATCAAAGAGGAATCGGCGGGAGAGGCATTACATGTTGCTCTCCTGCTCTTCCAGCTGGGTAATCAGGGCGGACAGCTTTTCTGCGCGCTCCTTCTCCACGGCCACTACGTTCTCGGGAGCCTTGGCCAGGAAGCCGGGGTTGGAGAGCTTCTTAGTAATCTGCTCCAGGTTGCCGCGGGCCTTCTTCAGCTCCTTGGCGATGCGGGCCTTCTCCTTCTCCAGGTCCACCAGCTCGGCCAGAGGCATGGAAATCTTGGCGGCGGAGGTGACCACGGTGACCTCGCCTTTGTTCTCCTCCTTCTGGGCCACCACGGACACATCGCTGGCGTAGCCCAGGCGCTTGAGGAAGGGGATGCCGGCGGCAAAGATCTCGCCCTCGGCGGTGGCGATGGTCAGGTGGGCCTTCTTGGAGGGGGGCACGTTCATCTCGGAACGGCGGGCGCGGACGGCCTTCACGGCGTCCATCAGCATCTCCACAGCCTTCTCCTCCTGGGGGAAGGCCAGGTCAGCCCGGAATTCCGGCCACTGCTGGAGCATCAGGAACTTCTCCTTGCAGTCGGCCTCGTGGGGCAGAGCCTGCCAGATCTCCTCGGTGAGGAAGGGCATGAAGGGGTGCAGTAGCTTGAGGATGTCGGTGAGGACATAGCACAGGACCTGCTGGGCCTGGACCTTGGCGGCCTCATCCTCGCCCTGGAGGCGGGGCTTGGTCATCTCGATGTACCAGTCGCAATAGGTGTCCCAGATGAAGTCGTAGATCTTCTGGGCAGCCACACCCAGCTCGTAGTGGTCCATGTTCTCGGTGACCTCTGCGATAACGGTGTTCAGCTTGGAGAGGATCCACTTGTCTTCCAGCTCCAGCTTTTCGGGCAGGGTGCTTTCGGTGATGGTCAGGTTCATCATCAGGAAGCGGGAGGCGTTCCAGATTTTGTTGGCGAAGTTGCGCATGGCCTCGCACCGCTCGGTGTAGAAGCGCATGTCGTTGCCGGGGCTATTGCCGGTGATGAGGTTGAAACGCAGGGCGTCAGCACCGTACTGCTCGGCCATCTCCAGGGGGTCGATGCCGTTGCCCAGGGACTTGGACATCTTGCGGCCCTTATCGTCCCGGACCAGGCCGTGGATGAAGACGGTATGGAAGGGGGTCTTCTTGGTCTGCTCACAGCCGGAGAAGATCATGCGGGCCACCCAGAAGAAGATGATGTCGTAGCCGGTGACCAGGACGTCGGTGGGGTAGAAGTAGTCCAGGTCCTCGCTGTCTGCATCGGGCCAGCCCAGGGTGGAGAAGGGCCACAGGGCAGAGGAGAACCAGGTGTCCAGAACGTCGGGGTCCCGGGTGATGTTCTTGGAGCCGCACTTCTCGCACTGGCAGGCGTCGGTGCGGGAGACGGTCATGTGGCCGCAGTCGTCGCAGTACCACACGGGGATCTGGTGGCCCCACCACAGCTGACGGGAGATACACCAGTCGTGGACGTTTTCCATCCAGTTCAGGTAGGTCTTGGAGAAGCGGTCGGGGACGAACTTGGTCTCGCCCTCTTCCACCACGCGGATGGCCTCCTCGGCCAGGGGCTTCATTTTTACGAACCACTGGGCGGAGATGATGGGCTCCACGTCGTTGTGGCAGCGGTAGCAGGTGCCCACGTTGTGCTGGTGGTCCTCGATCTTCTCCATGAGGCCCAGGGCCTCCAGGTCGGCCACGATGGCCTTGCGGGCCTCGTAGCGGTCCATGCCTTCGTACTTGCCGCCCAGCTCGTTGACCTTGCCGTAGTCGTCCAGGACGCGGATGGATTCCAGGTTGTGGCGGATGCCCACCTCAAAGTCGTTGGGGTCGTGGGCGGGGGTCATCTTCACGCAGCCGGTACCGAAGTCCATCTCTACGTACTCGTCGGCCACGATGGGGATTTCGCGGTCCATCAGGGGCAGGAGGCACTTCTTGCCGATGATGTCCTGATAACGCTCGTCGTTGGGGTGGACGGCCACGCCGGAGTCGCCCAGCATGGTCTCGGGACGGGTGGTGGCCACGATGACATAGCGGCCTTCCTCACCCACGATGGGGTACTTGATGTGCCACAGCTTGCCGGGCTTGTCGACATATTCGACCTCGGCGTCAGACAGGGCGGTGACGCAGTTGGGGCACCAGTTGATGATGCGGGAGCCCTTGTAGATGAGGCCCTTTTCGTACAGCTCGCAGAAGGTCTCCCGGACGGCCTTGGAGCAGCCCTCATCCATGGTGAACCGGGCGCGGTCCCAGTCGCAGGAGGCACCCATTTTCTTCTGCTGGGCGACGATGCGGTTGCCGTAGGTGTTCTTCCAGTCCCAGACGCGCTCCAAGAACTTGTCACGGCCCAGGTCATAGCGGGTGAGGCCTTCCTTGGTGCGAAGCTCCTCTTCCACCTTAATCTGGGTGGCGATGCCGGCGTGGTCGGTGCCGGGGAGCCACAGGGCGGCGTAGCCCTGCATCCGCTTGAAGCGGATCAGGATGTCCTGCAGGGTGCAGTCCATGGCGTGGCCCATGTGGAGCTGGCCGGTGACGTTGGGGGGCGGCATGACGATGGTGTAGGGCTTCTTCTTGGCGTCACGGACGCCGGCGAAGCACTTGTTTTCCTCCCACTGGGCGTAGATGCGTCCCTCTACCTCGCGGGGGTCGTAGACTTTGGGTAATTCTTTTCTCATTTGTGTTCCTCCTATGGTGCTGAGGCAGGGGCCTCGTTAAAATTCCTGGATGGGGAGCTGGGTGTGCTGGCCGATGAAGGCCTTGAAGGAGGGGTCGTCCCCCTCGGTGAAGCCCTTCCGGTCGATAATCACGCCGTGACCCATGTCAAAGAACAGGACATACCAGTCCTTGTTGCTGACCACGGCGAAAATGCTGTCGTAGGGGTAGCGCTGCTCACCGGCCTGGGTGGTGCAGATAAACTCATCGTCGTCAAACTCGTAGGTGCACACCTGCATGGCCCGCTGAAGCTGCCGCTGAGAGGAGCGGAGCTGGAAGGACTTCCAGGACATGCCCACCAGAAGGAGGATGACGCCGTACAGCAGCAGGAGGCTGCTGATGGTAGGCGCGGCGTTGTGGAGAAAGGCGCCGGCTACCAGGCCGAACAGACCCAGAACATAGCACAGCAGCCGGGTGATGCGGGACTTCTTCTTGCGCACGCTCTTTTCTGCCAGGTCGTTCATGGCGGCCAGAGCCCTGCGGTCGTAGGTCGTTTCATTTACAAAGGGGTACAGAGAATCGCTCATAGGGGCCTCCTTTTTGGTCGTGAAAAAGAAAAAACACCCCAAATCCCAAAGGGACTCAGGGCGAAAATGACTTCCGCGGTACCACCTGAATTCGGGCCGTGTTCTGCGGCCCGCGCTTCGTTGCTCCCGTAACGGGGGATACCGGCCTGCCGTACTGAAAGAGTTCCGACAGGCAGCTCCGGGACGACCTTCCGCGCAGCGGGGAGAGACTTTCAGCTACCGTCTCCTCTCTGGACCCCAGCACTTCGCGTACTCCTTCCCATCCTTGCCTTTTCCATAATTAAAAATAGTATAAGAAATGTTTGGGGGATTGTCAAGGGGGGAAATACCGGAAAAGAAGGCGAAAAATTCCATCTCTTCCTTGCAAAGAATCGGCGGACTTGGTATGATACCACCAGAAAAACCTGATGTTTCGAGGAAAAGACTATGGATTACAATGCTTACAACGGGCCGAAAATGACCCGAGCCCAGATTGATGCCTATCTGGCTCGCATCGGGGTGGAGGGACCGGTCACGACGGACCTGGCGGGGCTGGCCAAACTGCAGAAGGCCCACCAGGAGACGGTCCCCTTTGAGAACCTGGATATCCTGGCGGGAATCCCCATGACCCTGGACCACGAAGGCCTCTTTGAGAAAATCGTGAACCGCCGCCGGGGCGGGGTGTGCGCCGAGCTGAACACCAGCTTTAACTGGCTGCTCTATTCCCTGGGGTTTGATGTGACCAGCTACAACTCCCGCATCGCCAGCCAGGGGGACATCCAGTTCCGCCGCCACCGGGTGCTGGGCGTCGCTCTGCCCGATGGGACATATACCACCGACGTGGGTTTCACCACGGAGACCGCCCGCTGCCCGTTGAGGCTGGAGGCGGAGGTGGTCCAGAGCGACGGGTACTGCGAGTATGTCTACCATAAGGACCCCTTTTACGGCTGGTTCCTGATGCAGAAACGGCCGGGAGAGGAATGGCGGCCCTCCCTGGGCTTTACGGAGGAGCCCCAGATTGACCTGGACTTCGTCACGCCCATGTTTTACTATGAGAAGCACCCGGACTCCAACATGAATAAAATCCCCCGGGTCTCTTACTATACGGACGGTGGCGGCATCCTGGCACTCCGTGGCGGATGCCTGCTGGAGGAGCTGGCCGGACAGGTGCAGACCTCCGTGACAATTACCGATCAGGCGGAGGAAAAGCGGCTCATCCGGGAGACCTTCCATCTGCCGACAGAGTATTAAATCCGTCCGAAGGTCCCGCTGCCGGGGCACAGCTCACAGTCCCGGAAGACAGCGTCAGCAGCAGCGGCGTAGGCGGTGAGGTCCCTGGCTTTCCGGATGCCTTTCAGGGGCTTTTCCGCCCCCAGGAAGGAGGCGGACAGATAGAACCAGAGCTCTTTCATCTTGCCCAGGACCGGGCGGGGCCCGGACAGGGTCGCCTGATAGTCCGCCAGCAGGCGGTCGTGGAAGGTTCGGAGCTCGGTTTTGTTCAGGGCGGGGCCGCCGCTCAGCTCCCGCGCCAGGGCGGGGTTGGCAATAAGGCCTCGGCCGAGCATGAGGTGGTTCACCGTGGGGAAGGCGGCAGAGAGTTCCCTGCAGTCTTGGACGGTGTTCAGATCCCCGTTATAGCAGAGGGGGAGCTTTGTGTGCTCCACGGCATAGGCGAAGGTCTCCCTGCGGACGGGCTCCCGGTAGAAGTCCTGCCGGATACGGGGGTGGACGGTGAGCTCGCAGATGGGGAATCGGTTGTAGAGCTCCAGCAGCGCCGGCCACTCCTCCGGGGAGGTCAGGCCCACCCGGGTCTTGACGGAGATGCGGAGGTCCAGGTCGGCAGAAAAAACCTCGGTGAAAAACTCCTCCAGCTGGCGGGGGAGAGACAGAAAGCCGGAACCCTTTTTCTTGGACACCACAGTGCCTGAGGGACAGCCTAAATTCAGGTTGACCTCCCGGTAGCCCAGGTCCCGGAGCATCCGGGCGGCGGGGAGAAAGGACTCTGCCCGGTTGGTCAGAAGCTGGGGGACCAGGGGGACGCCCTCGTTGTGCTCCGGCAGGACATCGGCCAGGCCACGGCCGGCCAGAGGCGTATCCGGCGTGGGAGCCCAGAAGGGCGTATAGTAGGAATCCAAACCGGGGAACATATCGTGGTGGGCCGAGCGGAACACCCAGCCGGTGATGCCCTCCAGAGGGGCGAAGGAAACGGTCATAGGAACCTCCTGCAGGTTTGCTGCCTCTATTATACAGGGCATCGGGTCCAAAGGGAAGAGGCGGCGGGAGAAGATATG
>JABUSR010000121.1 GCA_021442645.1 Ruminiclostridium sp. | reverse complement strand
CGCCCTTTGCGCGGCTCGTAGATGCTTCAAAAGCGCTGATTAAAAATATCTGTTTTTAATCAGCTTTGAATATGAAAACGTCCGGAAGTGTTTTCTCTTATCGCTGTCACAGTTTGGATCCCCCTACCTTTCTCTCCCCGGTTTCCTGCCCTCTTTCTCCCCGCTTCCCCCTTGCGCGCCCCGCTCCCCTGTGGTATACTATCCCCACGGGTGAGCACCTACCGACAGTCAGGCTATTCTGGCTGTCGATTTTTTCTTTTGGAGGAAACCTGCCATGGATTTGAAGTTCTATCTCCCTGTTCTCATCGTTGTCCTGTCCAACACCTTTTACCACATCTGTTCCAAGTCCACGCCGGAAAACATCAACATCTTCGCCTCCCTGTCGGTGACCTACGCCGTGGGTATGGTGGCCTCCCTGGTCATCTTCTTCCTGACCCGGCAGGACACCTCCCTCCTGGCGGAGTACCGTCACCTCACCTGGACCAGTTTCGTTCTGGGCCTCTCCGTGGTGGGGCTGGAGGCCGGCTTCATCCTCATGTACAAGGCCGGGTGGAACGTCAGCACCGGCCAGCTGGTCCAGAGTGCCCTCCTGGCCATCGTCCTGCTGGTGGTGGGCTTCCTCCTCTACCGGGAGAGCATCTCCCTCCGCCAGGTCATCGGCGTCTTCGTCTGCATGGGCGGCCTGTACCTGATGAGCAACTGACCCCGATATCCAAACAGCCCCTGCCGAATCGGCAGGGGCTGCTTTTTCGTATTGACTCAGCGGAACAGTCCCGCAGAGGGCTGCAGGGCCTCCTCCCGGGCTTTGGCCCGGTCCAGGGAGGCCTGGGTCCGTCGGTAGAGAATCCGGTTGTCCTCCAGGACGGCCTCCAGGTGCCCCAGGCCCCGGAGATAGTTGATGTAGGCCAGGCTGGCCGCCTCAAAGTAGGCCATGTCCCGGAAATTCCCCGGCTGGATGTGGTATTCCCGGCAGATAGCCGCAGCCATCCGCTTGGGGGTAGTGTAGTCCTCCACCAGATCCAGCAGCTCCAGCATGCGCCGGGCCAGGAACCGGGCCTCCATATCCACCAGGGGCAGGATCTCCTCGTAGACCCCGTAGTGGGCCACGATGTAGCGGTCAGCCTCCACCGTGCGGATCTTCCGCATGGAGTCCAGGTAGTCCTTCATGGAAAACGCATAGGGGAACTTGGAGTGGTGCAGGGTCCGCCCGGTCATCATGGCGTCCCCCAGGTAGAGCACGTTGTCCGGGGTGCCGATGCAGATGTGGTCACAGGTGTGGCCGGGGGTGGGCAGAATGGAAAAGGTCACCCCGCAGAATTCCACCGAGGTCTCCCCCGGCAGGATGATTCGGTCTGCCAGCACCGGGGTCCCCTTGTGGGCCGGGGACTCCAGCATATCCTCCGGGGAATAGGAGTAGTTCATCACGTTCATGGACAGGTAGGAAAACTGGTGCCCGGCCTCCCCCAGGGACATGGCCAGCCGGGTCCCATACTTCTCCTTGAGAAAGGCGTTGTTCCCCATGTGGTCGATGTGGGCGTGGGAACAGATGACCCCCACAGGGAGCAGGCCCTCCGCCCGGAGGGTGGCGTCCAGCTCCTCCTGCTGCTCCGCCAGTCCGGTGTCCAGCAGGATGCATCGGCGGTCGTCCAGCCGGTAGAGAGGGATCAGCTCCCAGCTTTTCAGCACCCAGGTGTTTCCCTTCACCTGTTCCAGCTCCATCCGCTTCTCGTCCACTCCGGTTCCCTCCTTTTCAGCACGCCCCGGCGGGGCGTTTTTTCGTCAATCCGTGTTGTTTCTTCGTTACACCGGGCCGATGCGGTGCGCCCCGGTGATCCACAGGCTCCCCAGCACCCGGTCGCCCCGGTACAGCACGGCCATCTGGCCGGGGGTTGGTGCCCTGGCGGACTCCAGCAGGGTCAGGCGGCCGCCGGGATCCTCCCGGTAAAACCGGGCCGGGGTCTCCGTCTTGGAGTGCCGGAGACGGACGGTGACGTCCTCCCCCTCTGCCAGGTCGGCCAGCAGGTTCAGCCCCTCTCCCCACACGGTGTCCGCCATCAGGTCGGAGCCGTCGGAGAGGATCACCGTGTTGTCCGCCGGGCAGATGTCCGATACGAACAGCCGATGCTGGGCGGGGATACTCAGCCCCCGCCGCTGGCCGATGGTGTAGTGGTGGATTCCCTTGTGGCGGCCCAGAACGTTCCCCTGCCGATCCACAAAATCTCCCGGCGGCGGTGTGGCCCCCCGGGCCTCCAGCCAGCCGGCATAGTCCCCGTCGGGGATGAAGCAAATTTCCATGCTGTCGGGCTTTTCCGCCACGGGGATCTGAAAGTGCCGGGCCAGGTCCCGGACCTGGGTCTTCTCATAGCCCCCGATGGGGAAAATCAGCCGGGGCAGCCATTCCCGGGGCAGCCGGGCCAGCATATAGGCCTGGTCGTTCCGGTGGGCCCCCCGCAGGAGGGCGGGCTCCCCCGCCTCGTCGGTCCCGATTTGGGCGTAATGGCCGGTGGCCACCAGGTCGGCGCCCACCTCCTCCGCCCGGCGGAACAGGGCGGGGAATTTTACCGTGGGGTTGCACAGGGCGCAGGGCAGTGGGGTCCGCCCGGCCAGGTAGTCCGCCCGGAAGGGCCCCATGACGGATTCCTCCAGTTCTCCCCGGATGTCCCCGGCGGAGAAGGGGATGTCCAGCCGTCGGGCCACCTCCTCTGCGTCCTCCCGGCCGCCCAGGCCGATGTCCAGCCAGTGGCCGTAGACCTCATATCCCTGCTCCTTCAGCAGGCAGGCCGACACGGCGGAGTCCACCCCGCCGGACAGCCCCAAAACGACCTTCTTACCCATGGGCAGCCTCCGCCGCCCGGGTGCGGTCTGTACTATGGGTCAGGTTCATGCCTCTTTCCCCTTTCGCTCCAGGTAGATCATCAGGGCGGCGATATCCGCCGGCGATACCCCGGAGATTCTGGACGCCTGCCCCAGGTTCAGGGGCCGGATGGCCGTGAGCTTCTGTCTGGCCTCCAGCCGCAGCCCGGCCAAGGCGTTGTAGTCCAGGTCGGCGGGCAGGCTCCGGCCCTCCAGGCGGCGCATTTCCTCCACCTGGCGCTGTTGCCGGGCGATATAGCCCTCGTACTTCAGGGAGATTTCCACCTGCTCGGTGACCTCCCGGGGCAGGTCGGGTCGGTCCGGGTCCACCGTTGCCAGGTCTGCGTAATTCAGCCGGGGGCGGCGGAGCAGGTCGGCCAGCCGGACGCTGTTCTTCACCGGGGGCTCTCCCCGGGCCTCCAGCAGGGCATTCAGCTCTGCAGAGGCCGCCGCGCCGCTGTGCTCCAGGCGTCTGCACTCCCGGGCCACCGTCTCGTACTTCTCCAGCACCCGCTGGTATCTCTCGTCGCTGACCAGGCCGATGGCGTGGCCCAGGGGACACAGCCGTTGGTCGGCGTTGTCCTGCCGGTGAAGGAGTCGGTACTCGGTCCGGGATGTCATCATCCGGTAGGGCTCGTTGGTCCCCTTGGTCACCAGGTCGTCGATGAGCACCCCGATGTATCCCTGGCTTCGGTCCAGGATGAAGGGGCTCTGCCCCAGGAGCTTCCGGGCGGCGTTGACCCCCGCCACGAACCCCTGGACGGCGGCCTCCTCATAGCCGGAGGAGCCGTTGAACTGTCCCGCCCCGTAGAGGCCGGACACCTGCTTGTGCTCCAGGGTGGGCAAAAGCTCCGTGGGGTCCACGCACTCGTATTCGATGGCGTAGGCCGCCCGGGTCATCTCGGCCTTCTCCAGGCCGGGCAGGGTGTGCATCATGGCAATCTGCACGTCCTCCGGCAGAGAGGAGGAAAAGCCCTGGATGTAGATTTCCTCCGTATCCAGGCCCATGGGCTCCAGAAACAGCTGGTGGCGGGGCTTGTCGGCAAACCGCACCACCTTGTCCTCAATGGAGGGGCAGTATCGGGGCCCTACGCCCTCGATGGCCCCGGTAAACAGAGGGGACCGGTCCAGATTCTCACGGATGATCCGGTGGGTCTCCTCGTTGGTGTAGGTGATATAGCAGCAGACCCGGTTCTCCCCGGGTTGCGTAGTCTCAAAGGAAAAGGGGATGACCTCCTCGTCTCCCTCCTGCTTCTCCAGCCGGGAGAAGTCGATGGACCGGGCGTTGACCCGGGGGGGCGTGCCGGTCTTGAACCGGCGGAGGTTCAGCCCCGCCCGCCGGAGGCTGTCCGTCAGGGCATTGGCCCCGAACATGCCGTCTGGCCCGCTCTCCCGCACAACCTGCCCCACGATGGTGGTGCTGCTCAGGTAGGTACCCGAGCAGATGACGGCCGCCCGGACCCGGTAGGTGGCCCCCGTCACCGTACGGACCCCGGTCACCTGCCCCGCCTCAGTAAGGACCTCGGTAACCTCGGCCTGCTTCAGCCACAGGTTGGGCTCCTTCTCCAGGGTGTGCTTCATGACGCTCTGGTAGAGCCGCCGGTCGGCCTGGGCCCGGAGGGAGTGGACGGCAGGGCCCTTACCCCGGTTCAGGATACGGTATTGGATGCAGGCCTTGTCGGCGGCCCGGCCCATCTCGCCCCCCAGGGCGTCCAGCTCACGCACCAGGTGACCCTTGCCGGTGCCGCCGATGGCGGGGTTGCAGGGCATGTTGCCCACGGCATCCAGGTTGATGGTAAAGCACAGGGTCCGAAGGCCCAGCCGGGCACAGGCCAGGGCGGCCTCAATGCCCGCATGGCCCGCCCCTACCACAGCCACGTCGTAGGTCCCGGCCTCGTAGGTTGGGATGTTGGTGTTGCGTTCTTCCACGGTCGTTTTCTCCCTGTGTCGTTGATTTCGTGTGCCTGCTCCGGCCTTATAGGATCAGCAGCTCCACCAGGAACACCACCGAGCAGGCAGAGATGGCCACCAGGAACAGGTTCCCGCTGATCCAGGCCACCAGCACGCCGATGACCAGGGCGGCGATTCCCGACCAGATGCTGTCTGTAGCGGTGACGATTGCCGGAAAAGTCATGGCCGCCAGGGTCACGTAGGGGACGTAGTACAGGAAGGATCGGATAAAGGTGTTCTTGATTTCCTTCTGGATAAGGGTCAGGGGCAGGACCCGGATGGCGTAGGTCACCAGGGCAACCACAGCGATGTAGATATAGACGTTATGCACTGGTTTCTTCCTCCTTCCGGGGAAACAGAATGGCCGCCAGAGCGGAGATAACCACCGTGATGATGATGGTCCGGGTGCCCGAGGCGATGGCCGCCGTCACAGGGAGGACGGTCAGGGCATAGCTGGCCGCCATAGACAGGACGACCACACCCAGGATGATTTTGCTCTTCTTCGCGGCGGGGATGATGACCGCCAGAAACATGCCGTACAGGCCCACGCTCAGGGCGCTGACCACACTGCTGGGCAGGATGTTCCCCACGCCGGTCCCCAGGAAGGTGCCCAGGGCCCAGCCGGGCATGGCGATGGCCATCATGCCAAAGTAGTAATAGGGGTTGAGCTTATCCTCCTCTGCAATGGCCATGCCGAAAATCTCATCGTTGACATTGAACCCGATAACCAGCCGGTGCCACAGCTTGGCGGTAGCCGGGAGCTTCTGGCTCAGGGCGCAGGACATGAGGATGTATCGGGCATTGGTCACCGCCACGATGATGGCCGTCTCCAGGTATGCGCTCTGGGCGGCCATACAGGTGAAGGCGGCGTACTGCCCCGCCGAGGCATTCACCAGCAGGCTGGTAAGGGCGGCCTGCCCGGCAGTGAGCCCGGCATTCTTGGCCGTGATGCCCAGGGTAAAGGACACCGCCAGGTACCCCAGGGATATGGGGATGCCTGTGCGGAGGCCTCTGCGAAACTGTTTGCGGTTTATGCTTTCGGTCTTCTTTCTCATTACTCTCAAATCTCCGATCCCCCGTCTCTTCGGGGATTCTTTACTCTTCTGTGTACCCGCCGGGTTACAGGATTACCAGGGGCACGTCAGGCCGGTTCAGCAGGCGGAAGGCCGGGAACTGGTTCCCCAGCCCTCGGGAGACCACCATCTGCCCGTAGTCCAGGGCATAGAGACCGGCAGTGTAGTCGGGCATCCACTCCCGCTGGGGGCCGATGAGGCCGTCCGTTCCGGGCAGGCGGATGAGGCCCCCGTGGGCGTGACCCGAGAGGGTCAGGTCCACCCGGGCGGCGGCGTACTCCTCATAGTGGTTGTTCCGGTGGCTCAGGAGAAGCTGGTAGACCTCCCCCTGCTCCTGCCGGACCTCGTCGGCCAGCTGGCCCACGGTCTTCTGGTCGGCATATCCGTTGCCGTCCTCCGCCCCCAGCAGGGCAATTTTCTGTCCGTTCTGCTCCAGCATCACATAGCAGTTGGAGAGGACGGTCACCCCGCAGGACTCCAGCAGGGGCTCCAGCTCCCGGACAGTCCCGGCGGCCCACTCGTGGTTGCCGGTGACATAGTAGGTGGGGGCGATGGCCGCCAGACCCTCCGCCGTGGGGGCCACCATGGCCATCTGGCTCTCCTCATGGATGATATCCCCGGTGATGGCGATAAGATCAGGCTCCAGCCCCTCCACAAACCGGAGGAGTCGGTCATTGTTCTCCCCGAACTCCTTGGCGTGGAGGTCGGAGATAATAGCGATGCGGTACCCGGCAAAACCGTCGGGGGCGCCCTCCACCGCAATGGTCTCGGTGGATAGCCCGTTCTGCTGCCAGACAAGCCACCCGGCCAGGGCGGCCAGCACCAGCACCAGGGTAAAGAATCGGCGGATGCGCTTTCTTCTGCGTTTCTTTCGCCGCTGCTTCTCTGTGGCGCCACTGGTTCGCCGGTTCCAGTCTTCCTCTTTAATCATGGCTGATATAGAAGGGCTTCATCAGGCTCTTCTGCTCGGTGGAGTCCTTCTGCCGGCTCTGGGGCCCCTCCACTCTGGGGGGGATACGCCCTCTGCCCCGGTCTCTCTTTCGGCCCCCTTTGGTCAGGGGTGCCGGGATCCCCTTAGACGGGGCCTGGCGGGGCCGGGCGGTCTGCGCAGCTTCCGGGCTCTTCTCAGCGGCGGGGGCATTCCTCTCCCGGGTCGGAGCCTTTTTCTCTTTAGCCCGGCGGGTCGTCTCCCGGGCCTTTGTCCTTCCCTTCCGCTCCTCCTTCTGTTTCTCCTTCCGCCGCTCCTCCTGGCGGGGCGTTGGCGGCTTATAGTAGCGGTACACGGGCTTTGCCGCCAGCAGACGGGCCGTGGCGTCCATGATGACCTCCCCCTCCAGGGGATTTCGATGGGGGGCCGCCGCGGGG
>JABUSR010000242.1 GCA_021442645.1 Ruminiclostridium sp. | reverse complement strand
CTTCTCGTACACGTTGAAGTCATACATGGCCGTGGTGGCTATGTACGACTGAACGACTTCGCGGGAGGCAATCTCCCGTTCCTGTTCGCTGCGGCGTGGTAGTCTCTGAACTTGCATATTATAAGGGATCAATCGGAATAATTATGTACAAGTACAACAATGCACCGGATACCGCGACAAGAAGGGCGGCTATTCTGAATGAACGCCATCTCAAGCTTTCGGATGCTGTGGCCGGAGAAACTTTAGAGAACGGGTTTATTCCAATCATAGTCATTTGAATGAAAAGGAGATTTACATGAACAGAAATTTGAACAGTCGGTATATGAGAATTATTGAAAGCGCCAGACCAAGAAGGTTATATAGTACCTTTCGTGATTCGGGAATATTATGTGTGTTTTTAGGAGTATGTCTGTAATATACTCTTTCGGGAACTGGCGGGACTGCCCCCGAAATACTGCAAATCCTGTCGCGAACGGATTCAATAAGAAAGTCATAGGGAGCCAGAACGTCGCATTCGTCTTCCCGGGGATACATCCCCTTTTCGGCCCAATATTTCTCAAGGGACACAAGGTAATCATCCTTCAGACACCTCTCCTTCAGTTTGGACTGAACATAGAACTCGAATCCTCTTGCGGCAATCTCATCCGGGCGTTTGAGGTATCTGCTCTTCGATGCCCGGCAGCGCTTGTAGAAGCTCGTTGCACGCAGGAGGCTCATGAACTTTTTCCACTCAGCAGGGGCGTCCTTTATACCTGTAGCCATCCTCTCTCCACCGCCGAAATGATTGTCTAGGGCATGGAACCATTCATGTGCAAGGCTGCCTGCGCCAGAGGAACGGGTGAGATTTACCAATTTATACTCCAATTCGTAATGTGCGCTTGAACCATGCCCCCGGGCTCCGAAGGCGAGCGTGAGTTGTCTGTTCATCGAAACGGCACGGGGGCTGAGGTTCAGAAGTCCGGCAAGGGTGGCGAAGGAAGTGGAAGCTCTTTCCACCGAACTTATGCGTTCCTTCTTTGGCATCGATTTCCCAAAGATAATTTTGCGAAACTGGTATGTATCCAATTGGGCTGTAATTTCAACCATAAGAGTTTTAGGCTATGTGATAAAGGAATATCCGGATCAGCCCAGCATAGCAACGGTTCAACTGTTCTATGTAGAGATCGAAGCATTTGTTGAAATGCCTGACATCCCACTCAATGGTGGCAAGGCTTAGAACCAAGCTGTCATGATAGAGATAAGACTTTACCATCAAACTGGTTTCCGTGATTTCCCTCGCAGCCCGAGATAGTGCATCGGCATTTTCCTCGCTGACATTCAAAGACAAGGATAATTCAAACAGGGGCAATCTCTCTGTCATCGCAAGATATACGGGACCTCTCTCATCTGTCATAAACTTGACTCCGACTTCTGTCTCCATCAAAGGATAACCCCTGTCATACAGAAAACCATAGATTTTATGTGAGTCTATCTGCATGCAGCCCTCAAGAGCTTTCTTGTATTTCCCGCGGACCTCTTTCAGCTCCGCCTGCGTCTTTTCCAGTTGTTGTTGAATATCCATATTGTTAAGAAACCATCTCTTTTGATACACCTTCGGACTGCATCATATACTTCTTCAATGCCTCGATGTTCGAGATCTTGGCAGAATCTTGTGCGGGCGCAGAATAATCGTTATAGTGATGATAGAGCAATCTCTGCGCTTCACCAAGGAGTGAAAGATATCTGTCAAGAGAAAGTTTGAGGTTATGCATGCTGTGATTCCTTGACACAATATACATGTCATAAGCTTTACCTTCCCATATATGGAACTTAACCATCATCAGTTCCTGGCTTGTACTGAATGCGGCTTTGTGTAAAATATCCCAGTCTACTCCGCTGTTTTCCATATCGTAACCCAAGGATATTACCACGGTGGGTTGGCTGGCGACACGAAGCCGGTAGTTTGTATCACCAATCTGAAAGGAAATGTCCTTGTCCTCATCTGAATCTTTTACCTCTGCTGACCATCCCTTTTCCTTCTGGAGATATGCAAGGATTCTTTCCGTTGATATCGGAAGGAGTTCCTCGGCCTGCGTTTCATTAATTACCTTGAGCTTTTCAACCTCTTGCTGAAGGGCTGAAATCTTTTCCTGGTCCGAAGGTGTGCAGGTATTGCCGTCCACCGGCTTTATTTCCATCAGTGCACATGAACTTTCCTCTGTCTTCTTTGAGTTTCCGGACTTTGTAAAATACAAAGTCCCCATTACCGCAGTCACTGCTGCAGAGATTATAGCTATAATTGTTGCAAACATGAGTTTCAGGGTGTTTTGGAAATTGTGGTTACATAGTCCATCGCGAGGAGGAGCAATACTCCAAATTATTCCGTTTTGTTACTTTCGATATCTTCTTTACACTGCTCAAGCCTTGAGAGGAAGGATTGCCTGTCAGATTTCTCGTTGCACACCTTTCTGCGCTCACCAGACTTCTCGCTTCTTTCTCTGACGAGTTTGGCATACTCAGGATGATTCGACGAATAATCATTTTCAATGTTAGATCTGTAGACATTCTCACTACCCTTTGCATTGCTGCACTTTTCTTCAAATATGGCATCAATATTTGCCGTATGCGTTTCAATTCTGCGATCAAGCGCCTCTATCTGGATTGTGAGTTTATCCTCCTGAGTCTGAAGGCTCTCCACGTCCGCAGCGATTCTAGCAATGTTCTTGTCAAGTTGCGGAATAAGCCTTTTGGCAAGGCCCCTAATCTCATCAGCCGCGGCAGCAGCCTGGTCATAGATGGGCTCAAAGGCTGATATCTTCTCAAGTAAATCAAGGGAGCCGGAAATCTTTTCTGCCTGGAAAACGTCTATCATCTCGTGAGGATAAGCTTTATAGGTGTCCTGTTCCTGCGTGGGGGAGGATTCCTGCGCCTGCTGTGCGGTGGCATTGGTCCTGCTGTTGAAATCCGGTGTTGAGTAGTTTGTCGTGTTCCTGTGAGTTGTATTTGTCATGGTGGAATGAAGCGTTATAAGATTAGGATTACCCCTTCGGTGGGGTTGTGATAACATATACGGTGGAATCATCTGTTCTTACATCACAAGACGAAGAAACCGCACTAACTGTGCGGCTCCTCGAACTCCATCTCCCTGACGTATTTTTTGTAACGGGCCAGGGCCTCTGATCTGTGTGCATCCTGCTCCTCCCGCAGCCTTCCAAGAAAGTCCCCGTCACTTATGTCCCGGTTCTCGAAGATCTTCACCAGAGCCATGCTCCCGTCTTCCTGTCCGCCCTCAGCGGGGGAGTCTTCTCCCATCGGAAGGTCCAACTCCTCTTCCGCACCGTGATGATTGAAATACATCCTTCTCAGTGCCGTGTTGTAAGGCCCGTACGTGAGATTCTCACCCATAAGCCCCTGCAGCACCTTCAGACCATCATCCCCGAAGACGAACTCGCTAAGGCACGCCACCCTGTAGAGAATTTTCCTGAAGGCCGGAGACTGTATCCCGAGTTCCATGTCGGTGTTGTGTATGGTGATGAGCCTGTCATAAATTTTTCCTACACCGTCCCAGTCCTCCCGGCATTCAAGGCATCTGGCAAGGATATACAAGGCATTCACGTCCGCGAGATTCTCCGCGCCGATATCGGTCAGGATGGCCTCGGCCCTGTCCTTCTGTCCGGCATAGAACAGCCCGGTCGCATTTAGGATGAGGGTCTCTCTGGATACAGCAGTGACAGGTTCCCATTCCTGTCCCTCGAGGCAGGCATCATCCACCACATTTGCCATGGCTCTTGACATCAGGTCCCTTGCGAGGTCATTGTCGCCTCTGCCTGCCGCCTCCCGTGACATCCCGAATAGCGTAACGGCCATCCCGTCGAAATCCTTCTGGCGGAGGAAGTGCTCTATGGCGGATCCTATGGAAAGTTCCCTGCCTATGATGGCCTGGTCATTGAACTCCTCGGCGAAGGAGATGACGTCCCTTGACACCATCACTGAATCGAATGTCATTGGCCTTACCAGCTCAAGCCCTTCAAGACTGCTCGCACGGCTCAGTGCCACATAGGCCTGCCCGTTGGCGAACGCCCTTTTTCCGAAGTCGATTGCGACATGCCTGAACGTCAGAGACTGGCTCTTGTGGATGGTGATGGCCCAGGCCAGACGGAGGGGGAACTGCGAGGCTATTCCTATGACTCTCTTTTTGCTGGTTCTGGTTTTTTTGTCATATTCGTACTCGATGAAGTCCCAGCTCTCGCGCTCCACGGCAAGTTCGGTACCATCCTCGAGACTGACCATGATGATGTCGTCATTCAGTTCGGAGACCTTGCCGACCGTTCCGTTTACCCATCTGTGGTCATGGTCGTTTTTTGTGAACATGACCTGCGCTCCGACCTTTAGGGTAAGATGTTCCTCCACTATCTCGGAGAGTTTTTTGCACTCGCCTTGTATGGTGACATCATAGGTACGCGGTTCCCCTTCCAGAGCCTTAAGCCTGCTATCATTCATCATCCTCACATCATCGCGGCGCGAACACAGTGTCACGCAGTGGCTGTTCCGTTCGCTCTCCGGGGTGACCCTACTATTGATGCGGGCAAGGTCGGCGCTGGAGAACCTTCCCAGACGGAGGTGTTCCAGCAGTTCGATGAACCTCGGGTCGCTCTGGCGGTATATCTTCCGGAACTCGATCTTCGGCAGCTGCATCTTTCCTATGACCATCGACTTATAGAAATAGAAGTAGCGGTCTTGGTATATGTCATTGAGAATCTCCCGGTCCTCGCTGGTGGTGATGGGCTCAAGCTGGAACATGTCTCCAACCAGTATCATCTGCAGCCCGCCGAACGGAGCGTAGGACTTGCGGTAAAGGCGCAGTGTCCTGTCGATAGCGTCTATGACGTCGCAACGCACCATGGAGACCTCGTCGATGATGACGCAGCCGCATTCCAGAGGATTTTCTTTGCAGCGCAGAAAGACCATCCGATCGTCCTCGCCGGCCGATGCTTCCAGAAGACGGTGGATGGTGACTGCCGGACGTCCGGTCGCCTGGGTCATCCGCTTGGCAGCGCGGCCGGTGGGTGCAGCAAGCAGGGTCGTGATGCCCTTTGCCTCCAGCACCGCCAGCAGCATGTTGATGATGGTCGTTTTGCCTGTGCCGGGACCGCCGGTGATGACGGAAACGCCGTTTTCAAGAGACGAGATGACGGCTTCCTTCTGACGGGGCGACAAGGTGATGCCCTTTTCTTTTTCGCTGGCTGCGATCAGCGTGGCGGCATCGCCGCTGATGTGAGGCAGATCGGCATGGGCCAGCTGAAACAGACTGCTTGCCGCCTGCTGCTCACACAGATGCATCCGACGGCTCATGAGCACTCTGCAGCCGTCCAGATTTTCGTTGACCAAAAGCCCGTCCATGACCAGGTCGAAGATCCTGTCGGAAACCGCTTCTCTGGGGATCTCAAGACGGGCGGAGACCTGTTCGATAAAGGGCTCCGACCGAACGAAGGTGCTGCCGTTGTCGCCCAGGGCAGCCAGGATCGCCAGAATGGCGCAGGCAATGCGCCGGGGATCCTCCGGGGAAAAGCCCAGCTGCAAAGCGATGGCATCGGCTTTGGTAAAGCCAAAGCCCGGGACCTCTTCTGTAAGACGGTAGGGGTCCTCAAGGATCAGGTCGGCGGCCGCCGGGCCGTACTGTTTGAACAGCTTCATGCAGACAGCAGAGGTAACGCCGTAGGGCGCCAGCTTCATCACAAGCTCGGCGTAGCCGCGGTGCTCCCGGTAGCCTTCTGCAATGGCTGCTGCTTTTTTGGGACCGATGCCGCTGACCTCCAAAAGGCGGTCGGGATGATGGGTGATGATATCGACCGTCTCTTCTTTAAAATGGGCAACGATGAGCCTTGCCATGGCCGGACCGATGCCCTTGATAACGCCGCTGGAAAGAAAGCTTTCGGCCGAAGCAGCCGAGGAATCGACGATCTCTTTGAACCAGGAGAATACGAACTGGTTTCCGTATTTGGGATGGTTGCGGAATTCTCCCTCCAGCTCGAAACGGCTTCCGGGAAGCACAGGCGTAATGACCCCTGCTGCCGTAACAGGGCCATCAGGGGTCAGAAAGGTAAAGACCGCGTATCCGTTGTCTTCGTTGGTATATATGATCTTGTCTACGGTTCCTTCGAAGGCTTCTTTCATAATGGTTATCAGAAGGTGGGCTTATACAGCATGCGTCCGTCAAGGGTGCGGACCCGCTCAGAGAATTCGCCGGGCTTGACAGGCGCCAGCGCATCCTCAAAATCAAAGAGCTTGGCATCGAGCATATCCAGGTAATGGAGGATCTCCGCTTCGGGAAAGACCGGTTTAACAGGGCTTCCGAAATCCGGCTCGTAGTGATGGGAAAGGATCATGTGCTGGAGCATGATCTTCTTTTCTTCGGGAATACCCAGCTCGGTGCCCATCTTTTCGACGGCTTTAACGCCCTGGGCGATGTGGCCCAGCAGCTTTCCCTCAAAGCTGTAGCCGGGAGAAACGCCCATTTCGTTGGACAGCAGCTCGTTGAGCTTTTCCATGTCGTGGAGGATGACGCCGCAGATGACCCAGTCCTTCTTTAAGAAGGTATAGATGTCGCAGGCCTTTTCTCCCAGCATCAGCATCCGCTTGATGTGATAGAGAAGACCGGCCATCTCGGCATGGTGGTTGCGCATGGCGCCCGGCCAGTAAAGCAGGTGCTCTTTATTCTCTTGCAGAAACTTGCACGCCATGGCCTTCAGATCTTCGTCTTTGATGCTGATGGCCTTTGCCATGATATATTCGTACATATCTTCGGCAGGCTCGGGCGCGGCTTTCACATAATCCTTCATGACCAGCTGATCGACAGCAGGATCATATCGGCGCAGCTTTCCGATGCGAAGCTGCCTGCTGCCGTTCCACTCGGTGACCACGCCGCGGATCTTGACCAGATCGCCCTCCTTCAGCTGGGTGAGAGAGGAGGCTTCGTCGTCGCCGATGTCCCATTTCTTGCCTGCGATCTCGCCGGAGCAGTCGCCCAGAAGCATATCCAGATACTGCTTGCCGTTGGAACCGGTCTTAAAGACAGCGCTCTTGACCATATAGAATTCGGTGACAGTCTCACCCACGTTAAAATCTGCGATGTAATGTTCTTTCATAGTGTCTCCTGTAGATCAGATTTATATAATATTTCATTATACCCTATCGCGTCAGCCGATAGGGGCTTTTTAGGATTTTATTTTCCTGCTGTATTCATATGGAATTGAAGATAAAATCCGATTGTGCTTTAATTTTTCTGTGAGGTGATAATTATGAATACTTTTGA
>JABUSR010000249.1 GCA_021442645.1 Ruminiclostridium sp. | reverse complement strand
CTCTGCCCCGACGGCATCAACGGCAGTCTGCCCTTTATCACCTCCTTCGTCCCCGTGCTGGATTCCCAAGGGAAGGCCACCGGCCTCATGTGTGCCCAGCGGCCCATTGAAAACCTGGACCAGGGACGGAGCTATTACATCTGGTGCATCACTGTCGCCTTCCTCTTCATGGCTGTGCTGGCGGCCATCGCCATCTCCGTCTATCTGGAGCGTGGCTTCGGCCGTCCCATCCGGGGCATCATGAAGGAAGCCGTCCGGTTTTCCTCTGAGGGTACCATGGGCCCCCCTGAGGCCTTTCAATACCACTCCCCCCTGGGGGAGATTGAGGAGCTCCGCCTCCTGCAGGATACCATTCAGAAGATGGAGGCCGACACCATCCGCACCATGGACAACCTGAAAAGCGTCACTGCCCAGCAGGAGCGGCTCCAGACCGAACTCTCCCTGGCCCGGAATATCCAGGCCCAGACCCTGCCCAATCGTTTCCCGCCCTTCCCAGACCGGCCGGAGTTCGACCTCATCGCCGGCATGGTTCCCGCCTGGGAGATCGGCGGCGACTTCTACGACTTCTTCCTGCTGGACGACGACCACCTGGCCATGGTCATGGCCGATGTGGCCGGAAAGGGCATCCCGGCGGCTCTGTTCATGATGAGCACCCGGAACCTCCTGAGCGTCCACACCCAGTTGGGCGGGACTCCTGCCGAGGTCCTCACCCGGGTAAACCAAACCCTCTGCCGGGCCGACGCCAACAGCATGTTCGTCACCGTCTGGATGGGTATCCTCACCATCTCTACCGGGGAGGTCATCGCTGCCAACGCTGGGCACACCTACCCGGTTATCGGCCGCTGCGGCCAGGGGTTCGACGTGCTGAAGGACCGGCACGGCCTGGTCCTGGGCGGGATGGAAATGGCCAAGTACCGGGACTACACCTTTACCCTGGCCCCCGGTGACGTCCTCTTCCTCTACACAGACGGCGTCACTGAGGCCGTGAACAGCCGGGGCGAGCTCTTTGGCCAGGATCAGATGCTCCGGGCCCTGAACCAGCGGCCGGATGCATCCGTCCACGAGCTGATGGAGGGCCTGGCCAGTGATATCCGGCTCTTTTCCGACGGAGGAGAGCAATTTGACGACATCACCATGCTCTGCCTGAAAATGATTGACAGCAGCAAGGAGCGGAGCATCTCCACCACCCCCACCTTGGATTCCATGGGGGCGGCAGCGGACTTCCTGGACAGCACAGCGGAGCAGTGGGATTTCTCCCCCAAGCTGATTGCCTCCCTCCAGGTGGTCCTGGACGAGATCTACTCCAACATCGTCCACTACAGCCAGGCTGAGATGGCCGTCATCCGGCTCCAGAAAACCGAGCATGATGTCTCCATGCTCTTTGTGGATAACGGTCTCCCCTTCGACCCCACCTCCCGGCCTGACCCTGACGTTACCCTGTCGGCAGAGGAGCGCAACATCGGCGGCCTGGGCCTGTTTATGGTGGGCAAAATCATGGATTCTGTCACCTACCGCCGGTATGCCGACAAAAATATCCTCATCCTCAAGAAAGACCTCTGAGTCGGCCCGGCCTGCAGGCTGCCGCGAAAGGAGCTGCCCTATGGATCATTCTCTGTTTCGTAAAAAAAGCATCGAGCGCATCAAATCCCCCGAGCAGCTGGATGACTATATCCGGGTGTCCAACCCCGGCGCCTGGCTTCTGGTGGCTGCCCTGGCAGTGGTGCTCATCGGCATCTGCGTCTGGGGCTTCTTCGGCCACATGGACACCAAGGTGGACGCCTATGTGCTGGTGGATGACCGGAAGGCCGTTTGCTACCTGCCGGAGAAAACCGCTTCCACCGTCAAGACGGGGATGCCGGTCATCATCAACGACCGGGAGTACTCCATCACCAGCATCTCTGCTCCCCGCCAGATTACCTCGAGCGTGGACAGCTACTTCCTGCACATCAGCGGACTGGCTGAAAAGGACTGGGTGGTGCTGGCCCAGGTGAACGCCATCCTGGGGGATGGGGTCTACCTGGCCAAGATTGTGGTAGACCGGGTCTCTCCTGCCTCCTTCGTGCTGAATTGAGGGCCGCCATGGAAAAACATGCAACGACACGGCGCCCGTTGACCCAGGGCGTCGCCAAGGTCCCCGTGGTCATGCAGCAGGAGCTTCTGGAGTGCGGCGCTGCCTGCCTGGCCATGGTAATGGCCTACTATGAAAAATGGGTTCCCCTGGAGCAGGTCCGCTCCGACTGCGGCGTCTCCCGGGACGGCACCAAGGCGAAGAACGTCCTCCTGGCCGCCCGTCACCACGGGTTTACCGCCAAAGGCTTCCGACTGGAGCCGGAGAATCTGCGGGCTGAGGGACCCTTCCCCTGTATCATCCACTGGAACTTTGACCACTTCGTGGTTCTGTGCGGCTTCCGGGGTAACCGGGTGGTCCTCAACGACCCCGCCCGGGGCCGCATCACCGTCTCTATGGAGGAGTTTGACGTCTCCTTCACCGGGATCTGCCTGACCCTGGAACCGGGGGAGGATTTTGTCCCCTCGGGCCACCCCAAGCGGATGGCCACCTTCCTGCGGGAGCGCCTCCGGGGCTTTGTCCCCTCCCTGATCTTCGTCATGGTCACTGCGCTCATCACCGCCCTGGTGGGCGTCATCTCCGCCGTCTTCTCCCGGGTCTTCCTGGACCGCCTGCTCACAGGCAGGAATCCCGAGTGGTTCCTCCCCTTCATGGTTGCGGTGGCCCTGGTCTTCACCATCCAGGTCGTCGCCTCGGGGCTGGACGCCCTTTACCGCAATAAGCTCCGGGGGAAGATGGACAGCCTGAGCAGTGCCTCCTTCTTCTGGAAGGTCCTTCACATGCCCATTGACTTCTTCTCCCAGCGGCTGGTGGGCGACATCCAGGGCCGCCAGACCTCCAACGCCAAGATTGCGGAGAGTATGATGAACAGCCTGGCCCCCCTGGTCATGAGCGGTGTTATGATCCTCTTCTACCTGGTGGTCATGCTGCACTACAGCCTGTCCCTGACCCTTATCGGGGTCACTTCCCTTTTGATTAACGCCATTCTGGGCCGGTATATCTCCAAGAAGCGGGTCAACGTCACCCGGGTCCTCATGCGGGACGCCGGCATGCTGGACGCTGTCACCGTGGCTGGGGTGGAACTCATTGAGACCATCAAGGCCAGCGGCGCAGAGGACGGCTACTTCTCCCGCTGGGCCGGGTACCAGGCCAGCGTGAACACCCAGCGAGTCAAGTACCTGAAGCTGGACCAGTACCTGGGCATCCTCCCCGGTTTGGTCCTCGCCCTGTGCAACGTGACTGTTCTCATCCTGGGCGTATGGTACGCCATAGAGGGATCCTTCACTGCAGGTATGGTCATGGCCTTCCAGGGCTTCCTCACCTCCTTCTCCACCCCTGCCACCCACCTGATGTCTGCCGACCAGAACCTGCAGGAGATGCGGAGCAACATGGAGCGGGTGGACGACGTGATGGAATACCCTGACGACCCCTGCTACGCCGCCAAAGGCGAGGACGATTCCTACGCCAAGCTCCGGGGCAAGGTGGAACTGCGGGATGTAACCTTCGGTTACTCCCCCCTGGGCCAGCCCGTCATCAAGAACTTCTCCATGACCCTGGAGCCCGGAAAAAGCGTGGCCCTTGTGGGGCCCTCGGGCTGCGGGAAATCCACCATCTCCAAGCTCATCTCCGGGCTGCACCAGCCCTGGAGCGGCGAAATCCTCTTCGACGGCAAGCCCCAGAGCCGCATCGACCGGAACGTATTCACCGGTTCCGTGGCCGTGGTGGACCAGGAGATTACCCTCTTCGAGGATACCATCGCCAACAACATCAAGATGTGGGACACCTCCATCGAAGACTTTGAGATGATCCTGGCCGCACGGGATGCCGGGCTCCACCAGGACATCATGCAGCGGGAGGGCGGCTACTACGGCCAACTCCGGGAAAACGGCATCGACCTTTCCGGCGGCCAGCGCCAGCGCATGGAGATTGCCCGCGTTCTGGCCCAGGATCCCACCATCATCGTCATGGACGAGGCCACCAGCATGCTGGACGCCAAGACCGAGTTCGAGGTGGCCAACGCCATCCGGGCCCGGGGCATCACCCTCATCGTCGTGGCCCACCGCCTCTCCACCATCCGGGACTGCGACGAAATTATTGTGCTGGACCGGGGAGAGATCGCAGAGCGAGGCACCCACGACGAGCTCTTTGCCCGGAACGGCCTCTACACCCAGCTGGTCATCAGCGATTAAAGGAGGTGACAGCATGCGTTGGTTTGAAGAACAGATCAAGACTCGGAAGGACCGGGACGAAGCCCAGTTTTCCCAGGCTGCCGCGGACCTTCGGTCAGCTGTCACCCGCAAGTGGTGGGCCTTCTACCAGGACGACTCTGCCCGGACCAAGGGCGCCCTGGACAAGATCCTTAGCTACTACGGCCTGACCGCCCGGGAGATCCCACCCTCGGTCAAGAGCCTCAACGACAAAGTAGACTACGTCTGCCGCCCCCACGGAATCCCCCACCGGGCGGTAACCCTGGAGCCCGGCTGGTACAAAAACGCCATCGGCCCTATGCTGGGCACCACCAAGGAGGGTGAGTCCGTGGCACTCATCCCCGGCCAGTTTGGGGGCTACTTCTTCACCCACCCCCAGACCGGTGCCCAGGTCCGGGTGAATAAAAGAACCCAGGACCTCCTCTCCGAGAATGCTATCAGCTTCTACCGCCCCTTCCCCCAGAAGGAGATGGACCGGCAGGCTCTGACCCACTATGTGCTGCTGAGCCTCTCCCCCATCTCCCTCCTGTACGTCGCCCTGTCTATCCTTGGTGCCACCCTCCTGGGGCTGCTCATGCCCAAAATCACCAAGCTGCTCTTTTCCACTGTGATTGACGAGGGGAACATCCGATTGCTCCTTGCCCTGGCGGTGCTGGCCGCCACGACCACTGTGGCCGCCCTATTGCTGCAGACCATCCAGTCTTTGCTCATGGGCCGGATTACCACGGAGATCGAGACCTCAGTGGAGGCCGCCACCATGTCCCGGCTCCTCTCCCTGCCCGCCGAGTTCTTCCGGGACTACAGTGCAGGGGAGCTTTCGGAGCGGGCCCGCTACATCAAAAATCTCTGCTCGGCCATCGCCTCGGCGGTGCTCTCCACAGGCCTTACCTCGGTCTTCTCCCTGCTCTTTATCCGGCAGGTCTTTCGCTACGCCAAGCCCCTGGTCATGCCCTCCCTGGTCATCACCGGGATTACCGTTCTCTTCATGCTGATTACTGTGTCGGTGAACGTCCGAGCCAGCCGGAAGCAGATGGAGCTCCAGACCAAGCACCAGGGTATGACCTATGCCCTCATCTCCGGAGTCCAGAAGCTCCGCCTCTCCGGCAGTGAACAGCGGGCCTTCTCCCGCTGGATGAAGCTCTTCGCCGAGTGGGCCCGGCAGACCTACGCCTGCCCCCTGCTCCTGGTGCTGAGCGATACCATCTCCCTCCTCATCTCCCTGACGGGCACCGGGGTTCTGTACTTCCTGGCTGTGCAGCACAGTGTCTCCGTCTCCGACTACTACGCCTTCACCACCGCCTACGGCATGATGTCGGCAGCCTTCCTCTCTCTGGTGAGTGTGGCCCAGGTGGTGGGCAACGTCCGGCCCGTGTGGGACCTGTCCAAGCCCATCCTCCAGGCCCTGCCGGAGACCGGCGAGGACCTCCGAACCGTCTCTACCCTCTCCGGCGGTGTGGAACTGAACAACGTCCGCTTCCGCTACCGGGAGAGCAGCCCCTACGTGTTGGACGACCTCTCTCTGAAGATTCGGCCCGGCCAATATGTGGCCGTGGTGGGCAAGACGGGCTGCGGAAAATCCACCCTGGTCCGGCTTCTGCTGGGCTTTGAACGGCCCCAGACGGGCGCCATCTACTATGACGGCCAGGACCTGTCCTTCCTGGACCTGCGCTCGGTGCGCCGGAACATCGGCTGCGTCACCCAGAACGGCAAGCTCTTCCACGGGAGCATCTTCTCCAACATCGTCATCTCCGCCCCGTGGCTTACCCTGGAAGACGCCTGGCGGGCGGCAGAGCTGGCCGACATCGCCGACGACATCCGTGCCATGCCCATGGGCATGCACACCGTCATCAGTGAGGGCACCGGCGGCATCTCCGGCGGCCAGAAGCAACGGCTGATGATTGCCCGGGCTGTGGCCCCCAACCCCAAGCTCCTGATCCTGGATGAAGCCACCGCCGCCCTGGACAACATCACCCAGAAGAAGGTCTCACAAGCCCTGGACGCCCTCAAGTGCACCCGAATTGTCATCGCTCACCGCCTCTCCACCATCCGCCAGTGCGACCGCATCATCGTGCTGGACGGCGGGAAAATCATCGAGGACGGCACCTACGACGAACTGATCGCCCGGGGCGGCTTCTTCGCTGAGCTGGTGGAACGCCAGCAGCTGGTAAAGAGCTGAGCCTATCCAAGCAGAACAAAACCCAGGCCCAACAGCTTTGGCTGTCAGGCCTGGGTTTTTCATGTTTTTATCAGACAGATGCCGTCCCCCGTATCAGTAACTGGTACGGTCCAGGGTGAGGTACTCCGCAAAAAGGGCCCTGCAGGCCTTGCGGTCCATCCGATGGAGGTAGCTCTGAAAGGCCTCCCGCCCACCGAAGAGGGCATCGAACTTCTCATCCCGGAAACCGATGTCTGCGTTATCATCGATGGTGCAGCCGTAGTGGACCCGGTCCAGGTTGGCCCACAGGCAGGCCGCCAGACACATAGGGCAGGGCTCCCCGGTGGTGTAAATCTCACAGCCGGAGAGGTCGAAGGTCCCCAGCCGGGCCTCGGCATCCCGGATGGCGGAAACCTCCCCGTGGGCAGTGGAATCGGTGTTCAGGACCACCATGTTATGGCCCCGGCCCACGATGCTGCCAGCCTTCACGATGACGCTGCCAAAGGGGCCGCCATGGCCGTTGTGGATGCCCAGGCGGGCCTCCCGGATGGCCTCCTCCATGAAGGGATTCTCGGCGGCGTAGTCGACGGCCGGGGGTGTGATGACAGGTTTTTTCATGGGTTACATCTCCTCTCCGTTGTGCTCTCGGCGGGGCTCATGGCCCCGGGTGCTTTTCTCCAGTGTAGCACATCCGGGTGGGCTTGACAATTTAAAAAAGAGAAGGTTTTCCCAAACGCAGAGGCGTCGATTTCGTATGAGACGCCTTTTGAAGTATCAATCGATTTATCTCTGCATGTATTTCATGATCATCTGGGCAGCCTCGACGCGGGTGGAGTAGCCCTGGGGATCCAGGATGCCGCCGC
>JABUSR010000032.1 GCA_021442645.1 Ruminiclostridium sp. | reverse complement strand
GGGGCGGAATTCCGCCCCTTTGGTATTGGTCACTGATTTGCCGGATCGGCCATAGCCTGGGCCATGAGGCCCAGATACTCTTCCACGTTTTCCAGGTTACCGGCGGATTCCTCGTCGGTCAAGGTTTTCTTTACCTTGCCGGGGATACCGACCACCAGGCTCTTGGGAGGGATGACAGCCCCGGATGGGACCACAGCGCCTGCACCCACGATGGAGCCTGCGCCGATGACAGCGTTGTCCAGCACAACAGCCCCCATGCCGATGAGGCTGTTGTCCTCCACGGTACAGCCGTGGAGAATGGCGCTGTGGCCCACGGTGACGTTTTCCCCCACGATGATGTCGTGGTCGGGGTCGCCGTGGATGACGACGTTGTCCTGAATGTTGGAGTTTTTACCGATGACGATCTTCTCCTGGTCGGCCCGGAGAACGGCGTTGTACCAGACGCTGACGTTTTCACCCAAGGTCACATCGCCCCGGAGGAAAGCCCCGGGAGCGACCCAGGCGGTGGGATGGATCTTAGCCATAGGGAAAACTCCTTACTTGCTCAGCACGCGGACACGGATCACGCCGGGCACGGCAGAGACGGCAGCGGCGTCCACAGCGGCGTCGGTGTCGATGATAGCGTAGGCATAGTCGCTGCGGGTGTTGGAGGCGGAGGCCTTTACACCGGGGACGGCAGCCAGGACGGCAGCGGCGTCAGCGCCCTTGGAGATAACGCAGACACGGTTCTGACCGCCCCATGCCATGGTCAAGGCGGGCAGATTGACGGAGTTGACGATGTTGCCGTTGTCCAGGTAATCCTTCACCTGGCGGGCAGCCATCATGGCACAGTTGTCCTCGGATTCGGGGGTGGAGGCGCCCAGGTGAGGGATGGCCACGACGCCTTCCATGGCAGCCACTTCGCTGTTGGGGAAGTCGGTGACATAGGCGGCGCACTTGCCGGACTCCAGAGCGGCCTTCATGGCGGTGTCGTCCACCAGCTCGCCGCGGGCCAGGTTGATAATACGGACGCCGTCCTTCATGACAGAGAAGGCGGCATCGTTGATGGTGTGCTTGGTGGTGGGTAGCATGGGCAGGTGCAGGGAGACATAGTCAGCCGCAGCAAAGGCCTCGTCCATGGTGGGGACCACTTCCACAGCGGGGTTCAGACTCAGGGCGTTCTTCACGGACAGGAAGGGGTCATAGCCGACGACGCGCATGCCCAGGGCAGCGGCAGCGTTGGCCACCAGGACGCCGATGGCACCCAGGCCGATGACGCCCAGGGTCTTGCCCATGATCTCGGGGCCTACGAAGGCGGACTTTCCCTTTTCCACCACGGCAGCCACATCGGCGCCGGCGGCGGACTGCTCCTTCACCCAGGTGATGCCCTGGGAGACCTTACGGGAGGCCAGAAGCAGGGCGGTGATAGCCAGCTCCTTCACGCCGTTGGCGTTGGCACCGGGGGTGTTGAAGACCACCACGCCAGCCTCGGCGGCGCGGTCCAGGGGGATGTTGTTGACACCTGCGCCGGCGCGTGCGATGCACTGCAGCTCAGCGGGGAAGTCATAGTCGTGGAGCTTGGCGGAGCGCACCAGAATGGCGTCTTCGTGCTCCATATTGTCAGCGATCTCAAAGCGGTCGTCCAGCTGGGCCAGACCGATCTTGGAGATCTTGTTCATGGTTTTCACATGATACATGGGAGATACAGTCCTTTCCTTTTATGATTCGGGGGGAAACCCGCTGCATTGATTTTATCAGGCGTTCTTCTCAAATTCACGGATGAAGTCGCACAGAGCTTCCACGCCTTCCACGGGCATTGCGTTGTAGATGGAAGCGCGCATACCACCCACGGAGCGGTGGCCCTTCAGGTTGGAGAAGCCCTTCTTGCCGGACTCTGCTACGAACTTGGCGTCCAGCTCGTCGTTGCCGGTGCGGAAAGCGACATTCATGAAGGAGCGGGAGCCCTTCTCTGCGGAAACCTGGAAGAGCTTGGACTCATCCAGCACGTCGTAGAGCATGTTGGCCTTGTTGACGTTGATCTTTGCCAGCTCGGCCAAACCGCCGACGCTTTCCACCCAGTCGCACATAAGACCCAGCATGTAGATGGGCCAGCAGGGAGGCGTATTGTACATGGAGTCCTTCTCGATCATGTTCTTGTAGCTCATGATCGCAGGGGTAATGGGCATCTCGTTGCCGGCCAGCTCTTCCTTGATGATGGCAATGGTCAGGCCTGCGGGAGCCAGGTTCTTCTGGGCACCGGCATAGATGATGCCGTACTTGCTCACGTCAATGGGGCGGGACATGATGTCAGAGGACATATCACAGACGATGGGAACACCGGCAGGCGTCTCGGGGACGTACTGCCACTGGGTGCCCTCGATGGTGTTGTTGGAACAGTAATGCAGATAGGAGGCTTCGGGGTCCAGGGTCAGCTGGTCCTGACTGGGGATGTAGGCCCACTTGCGGTCCTCGGAGGAACCGGCCACGTTGGCCTCGCCGTACTTCTTGGCTTCCTTGTGTGCGTTGTTTGCGAAGTTGCCGGTGCGGACATAGTCAGCCTTGCCGGTCTTGGTCATGAGATTCATGGGGACCATGGCGAACTGCATAGTGGCACCGCCCTGCATGAACAGGACCTTGTAGCCTTCGGGGACGTTCATCAGCTTGCGGAACTTCTCCTGGGTCTCATCGAAAATGCCCTGATAGACCTTGGAGCGATGGCTCATCTCCATGACGGACATGCCGGAACCTTTGTAGTTGGTGATCTCAGCGCCTGCGCGGTTCAGGACTTCCAGAGGAAGCATGGAGGGACCGGCGGAAAAGTTGAAAATACGATCGTTTGCCATAGGAAAGAGCTCCTTTCAGATTTGAATAACTGTTTACAGACAGGTATAAATACATATATTACACCTAATTAATTTATTATACCCATCCAAAGGAGTTGCGTCAAGCAGAGAGGAAGAGACAGCATGGGGAAAATCCGGGGAAAATCCGGGCTGTTTTTGGGGAAAAGGTTAGATATTTCCATAATGATCCGGGGTTTTGGCTGTGCGGGAGGGAAAGGGGTTTATCCCGGCTGGTCCTCCATACAAAGTAAAAAAGCAACGGTCCGAAGACCGTCGACTATCCGGTGAGAAAGAAAAGCCTCGAAGAGTTTGCCGCCCCGGCGGCAAAAAAGAGGGAAGCTTGTGTTCTGCCGGGGCGTGTACCTGGCAGAGTACACTTCTTAGGCTGCCAGTGCGGTCTTTGGCACTATGGGGACAAAGACTGCATGCAGCAGACTGCATTTTTCCTGTCGGAAAAACTTGTAGTTTTTTCGACAGACCCCAAAAAGGCAGCGGTCCGAAGACCGCCGCCTTTTATCGTGTTGGGAATATCAGATTAGAGAGTTGTGCTCAGCACTTCTCGAAAATCATGGTAACGCCCTGGCCGCCGCCGATGCACAGGGTAGCCAGACCCTTCTTGGCGTTGTCGCGCTTTGCCATCTCGTGCAGCAGGGTGACGATGATACGAGCGCCGGAGCAGCCGACGGGGTGACCGATGGCGATAGCGCCGCCGTTGACGTTGACCTTCTCCATCTTGTCAGCCCAGCCCAGCTCACGGGCAACAGCGATGGACTGTGCTGCGAAAGCTTCGTTGGCCTCGATGAGGTCGATGTCGTCGACGGTCAGGTTGGCCTTTGCCAGAGCCTGCTGGGTTGCGGGAACGGGACCGACGCCCATAATCTTGGGATCGACGCCGCCCTGGCCCCAGGAAACAATCTTGAACAGGGGCTTCAGGCCATACTTCTCAACAGCATCCTTGGAGGCCAGCAGGATAGCGGCTGCGCCGTCGTTGATGCCGGAGGCGTTGCCTGCGGTGACGCGCTTGATGCCAACGTTGTCAGCAGAGGGATTCAGAGCCTTGGCGTCGAAGGTCATCTCGACCTTGTCGATGCTGCCGTCAGCGGAGTTGGGGAAGGCGCCCTTCAGGCCGGCCATCTTTTCCAGGGTGGTGTCTTTGGGATGCTCGTCGACCTTGAACTCCACCATTTCCTTCTTCTTCTTCACCATGACGGGAACGATCTCGTCCTCGAAGCGGCCGGACTTGATGGCTGCGATGGCCTTCTGCTGGGAGTTGTAGCCGAACTCATCCAGCTCTTCACGGGTGATGCCCCAGATGTCGCAGATGTTCTCTGCGGTGGTGCCCATGTGGTAGTTGTTGAAAGCGTCCCACAGGCCGTCCTTGACCATGGTATCGACCATCTTGCCGTCGAACATACGGGCGCCCCAGCGAGCTGCGGGGATAGCATAGGGAGCAGCGGACATGTTCTCGGTGCCGCCGCACATAACGATCTCAGCGTCGCCTGCCTGGATGGAGCGAGCACCCTCGATGCAGGACTTCAGGCCGGAACCGCAGACCATGCTGACGGTGTAAGCGGGAACGGACAGGGGAATGCCGGCCTTGACCATGCACTGACGGGCAACGTTCTGGCCCTGTGCAGCAGACAGGACGTTACCGAACATAACTTCGTCCAGCCACTCGCCCTTGACGTTAGCGCGCTTGAGGGCCTCAGCCATGACGACTGCGCCCATGTCAGCGGGGGGAGTGTCCTTCAGGGAGCCGCCAAAAGTACCGACTGCGGTACGGCAGGAACTGACAACATAAACATCTCTCATGTGGATCGAACCTCCAATTTAATTTTGTCAGGGTATAATAGGTATATTACATCGACATTATACTGGTCAGGGGGTCAAAAATCAACGGATTTTGGAAATATGAAAAGTAGGATTTTAAAGGTATTGAAGATTTATTCTTGTCAAATTTGACAGTTTTTGGCGAATAGCCTTTGGCGGGCAGGGAGATTCGCTCATTCCAGCCCGGCGTAATCGGCCAGCAGAGCCGCGGCCAGCGCCAGAACATTCTCCCCCTTTTTCAGCCGGAGAGACAGATACGGCTTTTCTCCGGCGGAGAAGAGCAGCCGCCGGTGGTACTTCTCCTGTCCGCATAGGGCGGACACTTTTTGAAAATCAGGATGGAGCATGGTAAACCGCAGGGATTCCTTCTGGGCGATCTCCGAGATGCCCAGTCTGGCCGCAGTGGCACGGAGGAGGGCGATGGAGACCAGGTTGGTGACTCCCTTGGGAGGGTCGCCATAGCGATCAATGAGCTCGTCGATGATGTCGTCGGCGTCCTCCTGATCCCGGATCCGGGCGATGCGGCGGTAGAGGTCCATTCGCTGCTCCTGGGCGGGGATGTACCGCTCGGGGATGGCAGCAGGGACGGACAGATCTGCGGAGCATTCGGTAGGCCGCTGGGCAGGGGGCTTGCCCTGCTCCTCCAGGACGGCATCCTCCAGAAGCCGCAGATACAGGTCGTAACCCACGCTCATGAGGAAGCCTGACTGCTCAGGACCCAGCAGGTTGCCGGCCCCGCGGATTTCCAGGTCCCGCATGGCGATTTTGAAGCCGGAGCCGAAGGCGGCGAACTCCCGGATGGCGGAGAGCCGCCGGGCCTGGTCCTCGGTGAGGACCTTATTCCGGCGATAGGTCATGTAGGCGAAGGCCCGGCGGGAGGAACGGCCCACCCGGCCCCGGAGTTGATGGAGCTGGGCGAGGCCCATACGATCGGCGTCCTCGATGATGAGGGTATTCACGTTGGGCAAATCGATGCCTGTCTCGATGATGGTGGTGCAGACCAGTACGTCAATCTCCCCGTCGGTCATGCGGCTCATGATATCCCCCAGCTGCTCCTTGTCCATTTTGCCGTGGGCGGTGGCGATGTGGACCTCCTCCCCCAGGAGAGAGCGGAGTCTACCGGCTGTCCGGTCGATGGTTTCGGTTCGGTTGTGGAGGTAGTAGACCTGGCCGCCCCGGCCGAGTTCCCGGCGCATGGCGTCTGCCAGGAGGGACCAGTCATGCTCCAGCACATAGGTCTGAACGGGCTGGCGATTGGTGGGGGGCTGCTCCAGGGTGGACATATCCCGGAGGCCCGACAGAGCCATGTTCAGCGTCCGGGGAATGGGAGTGGCTGACAGGGTGAGCACATCTACCTGCCGGGCCAGCTCTTTGAGTTTTTCCTTGTGGCCCACGCCGAAACGCTGCTCCTCGTCTACCACCAGTAGGCCCAGGTCTTTGAAGCGGATATCCTTTCCCAGGAGTTTGTGTGTGCCGATGAGCAGGTCTACCTTGCCCTGGGCGGTCTTGTTCAGAATCTCTCTGGCCTGTCCGGCGGTGCGGAACCGGGAGACCATCTCGATGTCCACCGGGAAGTGGGAGAACCGTTTGAGAGCAGTCATGTAGTGCTGTTGGGCCAGCACGGTGGTGGGGACCAGCATAGCGGCCTGCTTGCCATCCAGGACGCACTTCATGATGGCGCGGAAGGCCACCTCGGTCTTTCCGTATCCCACGTCGCCGCAGAGGAGCCGGTCCATGGGGATGGGCCGCTCCATGTCGGCCTTAATCTCCCGGGCGCAGCGGAGCTGGTCGTCGGTCTCCGGGTAGGGGAAGAGGGTTTCAAATTCCTGCTGCCAGGGGGTATCCGGGGAGAAGGCGTAGCCCGCCTGCCGCTGCCGCTGGGCATAGAGCTGGATGAGTCCCTTGGCCATGTCCTTGGCGGCCTTCTTGGCCCGGGTCTTGGAGCGTTCCCATTCGGCGCCGCCCAGCTTGGAGAGCCGGCGGTGATCGGAGTCGTCCCCGCCGCCGATATATTTGCTCACCAGGTCCAGCTGAAGGGCGGGAACATAGAGAACATCGGCACCGGCGAACTGGAGCTTAATATAGTCCCGGTCAGCCCCGTCCACGGGCATCTTTACCATGCCCACAAACCGGCCGATGCCGTGGTGCTCGTGGACCACCAGGTCCCCAGGGGCCAGGTCGGTAAAGGACTCCAGCCGCTGGCGGGAGTCCCGGGCATTCGCCCGGCGCTTGCTCTTTCTGGGAGGCGGACCGGAGCCCTCGGTGAGGACGGCAAATTTTCCGTCGGGGTAGTCAAAGCCCGCTGACAGGCTGCCGACAGCGATGGTGACCCCGCCGGGGCTCGGCAGGGCTGAGAGGTGCTCGTCCAGGGCGGCTGGAATCTCCCGCTCCTGCAGCATGGACTGGAGAGCGTCAGCCTTTCGGCGGCTGGAGGTCAGCAGGGTCACGGAGAAACCCTCCTGCCGGTAGCCCTGAAGGTCCTCGATGAGGGCCTCAAAGCTGACCCCGTACCCGGCCAGCTGCCGGGCAGTAAGGGAGAGGAGGAAGGCCGGGGGGACAGGTAGGCCCCCAGTGGTGAAGGAGTCGAAATAGAGGAGGGGCCGGGAGGACAGGGTCCCGCAGAGTTCCTCGAAGGTTTTTGCGAACTGGTTATGCTTCCCTGTGAGGAGCCCCTGCTCCAGGAGGGAGGTCACATCTTCGTTCAGCTGCCAGGTGTAGCTTTTGGCCCGGTCGGCGATCCGTGGGGTATCGAAGAGGACCACCAAAGCGTTTTCCGGCAGATAGTCGGCGGCGGTGGCGACCGTCCGATAGACTGCGGGAAGCCCCA